>CAZSIR010000022.1:0-27789 GCA_964606765.1 uncultured Bordetella sp.
GTGGCGCAGATGTATTCGGCGATCCAGACCGGCGCACAGCTCGGCATGCAGACGCTGGACCAGAACCTGCAGGACCTGGTCAAGCGCAACATCGTGTCCGTGGACGAGGCGCGCGGCAAGGCCATGAACAAGGACATGTTCCGCTAGGTTTGCGGGGCGGGCCTCAAGCGACATTAAAGAAGGAGCCAGGCATGGAAAGAGAACAGGCAGTCAAATTCATGCACGATCTGCTGCGGGCGATGGTCTCGAAAAAGGCCTCGGACCTGTTCATCACGGTGGGATTCCCGCCGGCGATCAAGCTTGACGGCAAAATGACCCCGGTCGCGCAGCAGGCGCTGACGGCGCAGCATACGGCAGAGCTCGCGCGCGGCATCATGAACGACAAGCAGGCCGGCGAATTCGAGGCGACGAAGGAGTGCAACTTCGCGGTCAGCCCCGGCGACATCGGCCGCTTCCGCGTCAATGCCTTCATGCAGCAGGGCCGTGTCGGCATGGTGCTGCGGACCATCAACACCTCCATCCCGAAGTTCGATGACCTGAAGCTGCCGCCGGTGCTGAAAGACGTGGTGATGACCAAGCGCGGCCTGGTGATCATGGTCGGCGGCACGGGCTCGGGCAAATCGACATCGCTGGCGGCGATGATGGGTTACCGCAATGAAAACAGCTACGGCCACATCATCACCATCGAGGATCCGATTGAATACGTGCACGACCACAAGAACTGCGTGGTCACCCAGCGCGAAGTCGGCGTCGATACCGATTCCTGGCATGCAGCCCTGAAAAACACGCTGCGCCAGGCGCCCGACGTGATCCTGATCGGCGAGATCCGTGACCGCGAAACCATGGACCACGCCATCGCCTTTGCCGAGACCGGCCACCTGGCCATGGCGACGCTGCATGCCAACAGCGCCAACCAGGCGCTGGACCGCATCATCAATTTCTTCCCCGAAGAACGTAAACACCAGCTGCTGATGGATCTGTCGCTGAACATCCGCGCGCTGATTTCTCAGCGGCTGATTCCGAAAAAGGACGGCAAGGGCCGCGCCGCCGCGGTCGAGATCCTGCTCAATTCACCGCTGATTTCCGACATGATCTTCAAGGGCGAGGTGCACGAGATCAAGGGCATCATGGCCAAGTCGCGCGAACTGGGCATGCAGACCTTTGACCAGCATTTGTTTGATCTGTACGAGTCGGGCGACATCAGCTACGAAGACGCGCTGCGCAATGCCGATTCGATGAACGAACTGCGCCTGATGATCAAGCTGAACAGCAAGGACGCCAAGGACAAGGACGCGATGTCCGGGATTGAGCACCTGAACCTTGTCTGAACCGCGTACTCACGCAGGACCACGCCGGCCGCAGCGCCGGCGTTTTTCTTGATGGGTATCCCTTTGCACGTCCCCTTCGACTTGGTGACTTACATCGCCTGCGCGGCGATTGTCTTCGGCGCCTACGTGATTTTCGGCATCTCGGCCTTCGGCGCCGCAATGTTCACAGTGCCCTCGCTGTCCTACTTTTTCCCGCTCGAATTCGTATTGCCGATGTGCGTGCTGCTGGACGTCTCGGCGGCACTGGCGCTGGGTTCGCGTTTCTCGAGGGACGCAGACCGCGGAGAGCTGAAATGGATGGCGCCGTTTTCACTGGCCGGCGCCGTGGCCGGCGTGACTGCGCTGGTGACTTTGCCGCAGCAGGCAACCATTGCCGCATTCGGCCTTTTTCTCTGCGTTTACGGGCTGTATTCGCTCTACACCGGCGTGCCGCGGCAGGGCGTTGCGCGCCATCCCTGGGCGGTGATCTCGGGATTCTGTGGCGGCGCGGCGGGGACGCTGTTCGGCGTTGGCGCCCCGCCGTATGCCGTTTACCTGTCGCGCCGCCTGCCGGACAAGGCCGTGCTGCGCGCCACGCTGTCGAACATGGTGCTGCTGTCGACCTCGATCCGCGCGCTGGTATTTCTTGTCGGCGGCCTGATGCTGCTCGACCGTGTCGTCGCCGCGGTTCTGCTGCTACCATTCGCGCTGGGGGGAATCTGGGCGGGGCATCGCATCCAGCTTAATGCGTCGCGCGAAACGCTCCTTAAAGTCATCAGCGTGCTGCTGCTGATGATCGGTGGGTCGCTGATCATCCGGGTGCTGCGCAGCTAGCCGGATTTTTCTGCCCGGTTTGATGCGGGTTTCCGCATGCTGCCGGCGACCATTTCGTATTTGAACAGGCGGCACTCCAGTGCGCCATTGAACAGCGGCGTGCGCCGGGAAGGCTGCAGGCGCATGATCTTCGCCAAGCGCAGATCTGCGGTCAGGATGTAGGCGGTCCAGCCGCTGTAACGCTGTTTGAGGATGTCGCCGAGTGTCGGATACCAGGCAGCGAGGTCGTCGAGTTCTTCCAAGCGCACGCCGTAGGGCGGATTGGTGATCAGCGCCCCAGCGGGTGCCGGCGGTTTCGAATCCTCGAAGCTGCATTGTTTCAGTTCGATGCGCGATTCCAGTCCCAGCGCGGCGACGTTCTGGCGTGCGTCCGCAATGGCATCGCCACTGCGGTCGTAACCATAAATATTTGATTTTATTGATTTATTTTCCTGCGCGGCGACCTGCCGATGCAGGGTTTCCCAGGCTTTGGCATCGAAGTTGCGCAATTTCTCGAAGCCGAAGCTGCGATTGAGTCCTGGCGCGCGCTGCGTGGCCATCAATGCGGCTTCGATCAGGAAGGTGCCGCTGCCGCACATCGGGTCGAGCAGCGGTTGCTCCGGTGTCCACCCGGCCAGTTTCAGAATACCCGCGGCGAGGTTTTCACGCAGCGGCGCGTCACCGGTCGCGGTGCGCCAGCCGCGTTTGAACAGCGCATCCCCGGAGGTGTCGAGGTAGAACACCGCGTCGTCGCGGGTCAGGAAGACATGGATGCGCACGTCAGGCTGGCGCGTGTCAACGTTGGGCCGGTCGCCCTCGGTTTCGCGCAGCACGTCGCAGACGGCATCCTTGACGCGCAGCGTGACGAAATCAAGGCTGCGCAGGGGACTTTTGATCGCGGCGGTATCGACGCGGATGCTGTGCTGCGGACCGAACCACTGCGTCCATTTGATTTTGCGAGCGGTGGCGTAGATGTCGTTTTCATCGCGGTAGCGGCATTGCCCGATGCGCCACAACACGCGGCTGGCAATGCGGCTTTCAAGGTTGATGCGATAACACAAGGCATACGGACCGCGGAATCCGGTGCCGCCGTCGACCGGGCGCACATCCTGTGCCCCGAGGGCCGTGAGTTCTTCGCCGAGCACGCCTTCCAGGCCGCGCGGGCAGCTGGCGAAAAAGGTTTCCATGTTGTGCTTTCGCCGGGCCTAGGGTTTTAAAGGGACCAGTTCGACATAGACCTCGAACTCGATGCGTTGCCAGGGATTGCGCGCTTCTTTCAATTGCACGATGCGCGCTTTGACCGGGGCGCCGCGATCCATCTGTCTCGCGACATCGCTGTTTTCCCGGCGCGGGATGTAGCCGAGCATTTCATTGCGCCACAGCACGCGCACCGCGTTCGCATCGTGCGGGTTCTGCGGTTCCCGTGACAGTTGCAGGCTGTCGCCGACGCGCATCATGTCCCACAACCCCTTGCCTTCGTAATACTGGAAACCCGCGAGCGGCGATTGCTGCACGATGATGCGCGCATCGGCGGCGCAGGCGGGGGCGGCGAGCGCCATCAGCAGCGCGAGGATTGCAGTGGCGCGGAGCATGCTTGTCAGATCGATCAGGGTCAGAACGGCTTGACGACGACCAGGATGACGATCGCCAGCAGCAGCAGCACCGGAATCTCGTTGAACCAGCGAAACCAGATGTGGGAGCGGGTGTTGCGATTCTGTTCGAATTTCTTCAGCAGGCTGCCGCAGGCATGGTGATAGCCGATCACCAGCACCACCAGCGCCAGCTTGGCATGCAGCCAGGCGCCGCTGATGCCGTAACCCAGCCACAGCCAGAAACCGAACAGCAGCGCCAATCCGGACAGCGGAGACATGAAGCGGTAGAGCTTGCGTCCCATCAGCAGCAGCCGCGCGCGCGCGGCATCGTCGTTTTCCATCGCCAGGTTGACGAGGATGCGCGGCAGGTAAAACAGCCCTGCAAACCAGGCGATGACGAACAGCAGATGCAGCGATTTGATCCAGAGCATGGCGTGGATGTTACTGCAGAAGCCGGCGTCGCGTGAGCGCCAGCGCCACATAAAAACCGGCTGCGGCATAGGCGGCGAGCACGGCGATGTGCAGCAACCATGAGGGCGGGATTTCGCCGTTGACCAGCGGGCGGGCGAGGCTGACGGCATGGGTCAGCGGCAGCAGGCTGGCAAAAACCTGCGCCGCTGCCGGCAACTGGTCGAGCGGGAAAAACACGCCGCACAGCAGCATCATCGGTGTCACGCAAAGCGTGAAGTAATACATGAAAAAATCGTAGCTCGGCGACAGTGCGGTCATGATCAGGCCGAGTCCGGCAAAAGCCAGTCCGGTGAGGAAAATCAGCGGAATCACGGCAAACGCCATGACCGAGGGCACCAGTCCGAGCGCGGCGGCCACCACCAGCACCGCGCTGCCGGAAAGAAAACTCTTGCTGGCCGCCCACACCATTTCGCCGAGCACCACGTCGTCCAGCGTCAGCGGCGCATTGAGTATCGCCTCCCAGGTTTTCTGCACATGCATGCGCGAAAACCCCGAATACATGGCCTCGAAGGAAGCGCTCATCATCGTGCTGGAGCAGACGATGCCGGCGGCGAGAAATCCGATGTAGGACAGGCCGCCGACGTCGTCGAGCATGCGTCCAAGCCCGTAACCGAGGCCGAACATGTAGAGCAGGGGGTCGGCGAGGTTGCCGAGCATCGACGGGATGGCGAGCTTGCGCCAGACCAGCAGATTGCGCCGCCAGACATGAATGAAGCGCATGCTCGACTGCGGCAATGCCCAGTGATTGATCGCCGCCATGTCAGTCACGCAGCTCGCGGCCGGTCAGTTTGAGGAACACGTCTTCCAGGCTGGCGCGGCGGTGCAGGTAACGCAGGTCGCTGCGGCCGTCGAGGTCCGCGATCAGCGGCGCGGGGTCATGGGTGTAGCAGAAAATCGTCTCGCCGGTGGCTTCGCAGCGTTCGGCATGGTGGCGGCCGTAGTTATCCGCCCATTCGGCGGCGCGCTCGCCGTACGTTTCCACCACCTGTGGCTCGACATGCTGCGCAATGAGGGTGCGCGGTTCACCTTCGGCGATGATTTTGCCGTGATCCATGATCGCCACCCGGCCGCACAGGCGCTCGGCTTCTTCCATGAAATGCGTCGTCAGCAGCAGCGTCTTGCGCTGCTTCAGCAGATTGCGCAGCCGGTCCCAGATCACGTGGCGCGCCTGCGGATCGAGTCCGGTGGTCGGTTCGTCGAGAAACACCAGTTCCGGATCGTTGATCAGCGCGCGCGCCAGCGTCAGCCGCCGTTTCATGCCGCCGGAGAGGGTGCGGATGCTGGCATCGGCGCGGCTCGCCAACCCGGCAAAATCGAGCAGATCGGGGATGCGCGCCTGCAGCTCGTGATCGGCGATGTCGAAGTAGCGGCCGAAAATCAGCAGGTTTTCGCGGACGGTGAAATCCGGGTCGAGGTTGTCGAACTGCGGCACCACGCCGATGCGCATGCGCGCAGCACGGGCCTGTTGCGGCACCGCTTCGCCGAGCGCCGTGATGCTGCCGCTGTCGGGTGCGGTCAGGCCCAGGCACAGCCGCAGCGTGGTGGTCTTGCCGGCACCGTTGGGGCCGAGCAGGCCGAAACATTCTCCGGGCTGCAGCGCGAAATCGAGGCCGCACACCACCTCCTGTCCGCCATATGATTTACGCAGCCCCGTGGCTGCCAGCGGGGCGGCATGGGTCATGCGCAATGACGCTGGACGATCTGCGCGAGCAGATGCAGTTTGCCGTGGAAAAAATGTTCGCCGCCGGGCACCACCACCAGCGGCAGCTGTTGCGGCCGCGCCCAGTCGAGCACCGCCGCGAGCGGCACGACGTCATCGACTTCACCGTGGATCACCAGCGTGTCGGGCGGCACGGTGGCCGCCGGAAAACGATTGACCGCGGGGCCGACCAGCACCAGTTTTTCGGCGGACATGTTTTCGGCCGATAATGCCTGCGCCACCCGTGTCTGCACAAAGGCGCCGAAGGAAAATCCGGCGAGCAGCAGCGGCAATTCACCGAATCGTGTTCTGGCATGACGCGCGACGGCGAGCAGGTCTTCGGCTTCGCCGTTGCCCTGATCGAAGCTGCCGGCGCTGGCGCCGACGCCACGGAAATTCGGCCGGATGGCCACGTAACCCAGGCCGAAAAAGGTTTTGGCCAGCGTGGTCACAACCTTGTTGTCCTTGGTGCCGCCCTGCACCGGATTGGGATGCGCGATCAATGCAATGCCGCGCCGCGGCTCGCCGGGATCGTTGAGGTCGGTTTCCAGGGGGCCTGCGGGGCCGTCAATGGCCAGGCGTTCGAGTGAGGATGGCCGCATCGGACGCAGTTCGGTGGGGGACATGGCGGGAAAGGCAATAAGGAATGCGGAGTGATGAGTGCGGAACGGACGACGCGGATACGGACTGATGAGACCTGCAAAGGGACTGCAGGTTCAGATTTTCAGGCGCTCGACAACCCGGCCGTTTTGCAGATGTTCGCTGATGATCTCATCGATGTCTTCGCGGTCAACATAGGTGTACCAGACGGCCTCCGGGTACACCACCAGCACCGGGCCTTCATCACAGCGATCGAGGCAGCCGGCCTGATTGATGCGCACTTTCCCGGGGCCGGACAGTTTTAATGCCTTGACCTGCTGCTTGGCGTAGTCGCGCATGGCCTGTGCGTCATGCTCGCAGCAGCAGCGCGCATTGCCTTCGCGCTGGTTGCAGCAGAAAAACACGTGGTGCTTGTAGTGGCTCATGACGGGTGATGGCGGGCGGTGCGCAGCGCGGAGTGCATGCATGAATTATACCCGCCGCATTCCCGCTTCAGCGTTTCGAGTGTTTGCGCGCCGAGCCCCGCGACAGGGCCACCGGATAATTGCGCGCGTTGACGGCCATTTTGCGCTGTGCCGCCGCCAACGGTTCGATATCCAGAATGTCCGCAAGGCGCAACAGGTAAAGCAGCACGTCGGCGACTTCCTCTTCGACGGCTTTGCGTGCTTTCCCGCCAAGTCGCAGGCTTTGTTCCGGCGTCAGCCATTGAAAACACTCCAGCAGCTCGGCGGCCTCAACGCTCAGCGCCATGGCCAGATTTTTTGGCGTGTGGAATTGCTGCCAGTCGCGGGCTGCGGCGAACCGGCGCAGCTCATTGCGCAGGCCGGCCAGGGTGGGTTTGCGGCTGTTCTGTCGTTTCATCACGGCGTTCCGGATTTGTCCGTCAATATTCAATAGGCGCTGCGGGGTCTGCGGGCCGGCAGCAGGCACAGGGTGAACAGCATGGCGAGAAAGGGCCAGAGGTCGGACAAGGCCCGCGTCATGCTGGCGAAACTGAGTATGTGGCTGGCGCGGCCCTGCAGCAGGTAGGTGGGCGCAGGCCGGTAGGGATTTTCCGGGATGACATTGACGAGGAACACCGCGCCGGCGAGGGTCAGCAGGGCGAACAGGATGCGGCTCCGATACGGCAGCCGCGTCAGCAGCAGCAGCAAAGCCATTCCGGCGGCGATCCCCATGCCGACTCCCGGCGTCAGCCAGCCCCAGGGATTGGCGGCCTGCAGAATCAGCAGCGCGGCAACGGCTTTCAGCGCAGCGGCCCCCGCCAGCAGCAGCGCCAGCGCCCGCCAGTAGCCCGCACCCGTGCCGCGTGCGGCAATCGCAAGCAAGAGGCCGAGGCCGGCGACATTGAGCATCACCACGCCGGCTTCAGCCGTCAGATACGCGGCCGGCGTATGGGCAAACAGTCCGGCGAGTTGCAGGCTGCTGCGCAGGTCGCCGTTGCCGAAAACGATCAGCGGGGCATGCAGCTGGGTCATCAGCCACAGTCCTGCGAGGATCAGCGCGGCATCGCCGCGCACGCCATCCAGAAACCAGCGGTCGCGCAGCCGCGCGAGATATTGACCGATGCGTTGCTGCGGTGAGAACAGGGGTGCGATCAGCGCGCCGACTGCGCCGCCGAAACTGTTGACCAGCAGATCGACGTTGGAAGCGATGCGCGCCGGCAGATACTGCTGCGCGGTTTCCAGCGTCAGACTGAGCAGGGCGCAGGCGATTGCGGACAGCGCCGCGGCGGCGGCGGTGCTTTTGCGCGAACTCCAGGACAGGGCGAGCAGGAATCCCAGCGGAACATAGGCTGCAAAATTGAACAGGATGTCGTCGACCGTGATCCAGCGTGGCCAGGGCTCGAACAGGAAATCAACGAACTTGCCGGGCATTGCGCGCCAGTCGATGAAAGGCTGCAGGCTGGCATAGATGATGACCAGAATGTAAGCTAGCGCCGCCATTCCGGCCAGACGCAGACTGCGCGGTGCGGCTGATGAATGGGAACCTGCTGGATAATCCGGCAACATCCATGAAATTTTACGACATCTTCAACGGCGACGCCGATGGCATCTGTGCGCTGCATCAGTTGCGGCTGGCGCAACCGCGCGCGGCGGAACTGGTGACGGGCGCCAAGCGTGACATCGCGCTGGTCGAAAGGGTTGCCGCCGGGCCGGGGGATCAACTCACCGTGCTCGATATTTCGTTGCGCAGCAACGCGGATGCCGTGCAGCGCGCGCTGGCCGGCGGCGCACGGCTTGTTTATTTTGATCACCACGCCGGCGGCGACATCCCGCAGCATCCGCATTTCGAGGCGCACATCGACACCGCGCCCGATGTCTGCACCAGCCTGCTGGTCGACCGCCACCTGGCCGGCAAACACCGGCTGTGGGCCGTGGTCGCCGCCTTTGGCGACAATCTGGTGGAGTCCGCGGTGCGTGCCGCGCAACCCTTGCAGCTGGATCACACCGAACTCGCGCGCCTGCATGAGCTGGGCGAAGCGCTCAACTACAACGCCTACGGCGAAAGCATTGACGACCTGCATTACCATCCGGCGGATCTGTATCGCGCCATCGCGCCGTACCAGGATCCGCGGCATTTCATTTTTGATGAACCGGTGTTTGAAGTGCTGAAACAGGCCGGCGCCGAAGACCTGGCGCGCGCCGAGGATCTGCGTGCCGAGTTTGCGACTGAGGCTGCCGCGCTGTACATCCTGCCTGATGCTGCATGGAGCCGGCGCGTCAATGGCGTGTTCAGCAACCGTCTCGCGCAGGGCGCGCCGCAACGTGCGCATGCGGTGCTGGTGACCCGGACGGATGGCTCCTTTGCCGTCAGTGTGCGCGCACCGCGCAACAGGCCGCTGGGCGCGGATGTGCTGTGCCGGGCGTTTGCCACCGGCGGCGGGCGCCAGGCCGCTGCAGGCATCAACCGCCTGCCGGCGCAGGAACTGCAGGCGTTCATCGCTGCTTTCCGCGACGCTTACAAATAATTCAATTAAATCAAATACTTAAGAGTTATTTCCGGCGGGCGTCGGATCTGCGCGCAGCAAATCCATTTCAATCAGGGCGAAGGCGGCAATCCACAAAAGCGCGTCATAGCCCTCGAACCACTCGCCGCGTGCGAGCCAGACCAGCGCCAGTACGGCCAGCGCGGCATACAGGCCCAGTGACGCAGCGGCGTGGAATCTGCGGTGGCGGTCGACCAGCGCGGGCGCGCGCAACTGCAGTTCGAGCACGGCGACGACGCCGATCCACAGCCATGCATTGCCGGCGTCCAGCCACTCCTGCTCGCGGATGAAACTGAACGCGGCGATGGCGACCCCGGCGGCGGCAATCAGGCGCAAGGCATCCAGGGCAATTGCATTGCGGCGGATGCGCGTCCAGCGCGGATGACGGGTTTCGATTTCAAACAGCACCAGCAGCGCAAACCAGGCGAATGCATCCAGACTTTCGGAAAAACGCCCGCCGGCGGCATAGACGCCGGCATTGACAGCGAGCAGCGCGAATATGGCCGGCTTGATGACTGCGCTGCGCGTCGTCCGCGACGCCAAGGCTCAGGAAATCCCGGCGTGCCGGCGTTGCGGGGCGCCGTAATGCTGGGGCAGCAGCGAGCCGGCGATCATTCCGCAGACGCTGACCAGAAATCCGATGAACTGCGGCGGCCACAGGCCGTCGACCGCAGCGAACTCCAGCGCGATCCAGCTGGCCAGTCCGCCGACGATGGCGCAAACGGCGCCCTGGGTCGTGGCGCGTTTCCAGTACAGTCCCGCGGCCAGCGGCACAAAGGCGGCGACCAGGGTCACCTTGTAGGCATTTTCAACCATGCCGTGGATGGACTCGTTGGTGAAGACCGCATACAGGGTTACCAGCACGGTGAAACACACGACGACCACGCGGTTCATCCACAGAAACTGATGGTCGCTCAGACGGCCGAACAAACCCTTCAGCACGTTCTCCGAAATGGTCACCGAGGGCGCGAGCAGGGTGCCGCTGGCGGTGCTCATGATCACCGACAGCAATGCGCCGAAAAAGATGATCTGCGCAGGCAGCGGCAGGTGGTCGAAAATCAGTGAAGGCAGGATGCGCTGCGGGTCGCTGTCGATCAGGCTGGCGGCTGTTTTCGGATCGATCAGCGTTGCCGCGTAGACCAGGAAGAGCGGCACGAAGGCAAACAGGAAATAGGCGGAACCGCCGAGCACGGAGCCCCAGACCGCGGTTTTCTCGTTGCGGGAAGCGTTCATGCGCTGGAATACGTCCTGCTGCGGAATCGAGCCGAAGCCCATGGTGATCAGCGCCGCGGTAAAAGCCACGACATCGGCCACATTGAGCCGCGGCAGGAATTCGAATTTGTTGCTGCTTGCCGCATGGTTGATGACAGTCGCGGCGCCGCCGGCCATGCCGGCCACCAGCCAGGCGATATAGAGCAGCCCCAGCACGATGATGATCATCTGCACGAAGGTTGTGACTGCAACGGACCACATGCCGCCGAACAGCGTGTAGACCAGCACGACGCTGGCGCCGATGATCATGCCCAGGGCCGGCGATATGGCGCCCTGCGACAATACATTGAAGACCAGGCCGAGCGCGGTGATCTGTGCGGAAACCCAGCCGAGGTAGGACAGTGCGATGCAGATGCTGGTGGCGAGTTCCACCGGGCGGTTGTAGCGCTGGCGGTAGAAGTCACCGATCGTCAGCAGGTTCATCCGGTACAGCGGGCGCGCAAAAAACAACCCGAACAGGATCAGGCACAGGGATGCGCCGAAGGGGTCAGACACCAGGCCGCCCATGCCTTCCTTGACGAAGGTGGCTGAAATGCCAAGCACGGTTTCGGCGCCGAACCAGGTGGCAAACACCGCGGCAAAGACGACATAGATCGGCAGGTGGCGACCGGCAGTGATGTAGTCGCGGGCGCTGTGTACCCGGGTTGCGGCGATCAGGCCAATGGCAATGGATGCCGCAAGATAGGCAATGACAAACCACAACAGCATGACAAGGCTCCCTTTCCGGAGGGAATTATAGCTGCGACCCCGCGGCTTACGACAGCTGCTGCAGGGCGATCAGGACGATCATCAGCGCGGCGATGGCCGCCAGCAGCCAGCCGTTGCGCCGCTGCAGGCGCAGCAGCTCTGCGGCCTGTTCGCGCAGGGCGGTGTCACGGTCCTGTGTCAGGTAGCGCTGCACCAGCCGCGGCAGTTGCGGCAGCAGTTCGCTCCAGAACGGCAGTTCGTCGCTGACGCGGCGCACGAGCCCGCGCCAGCCGACCTGTTCCGACATCCAGCGTTCAAGAAAGGGTTTGGCGGTGCTCCACAAGTCCAGATCCGGGTCGAGGTCGCGGCCGAGGCCCTCGATATTGAGCAGCGTTTTCTGCAGCATGACCAGCTGCGGCTGGATTTCAATGTTGAAGCGGCGCGAGGTCTGGAACAGGCGCAACAGCACCTTGCCGAAGGAGATTTCCTTCAGCGGCTTGTCGAAAATCGGCTCGCAGACGGCGCGGATCGCGGTTTCGAATTCTTCGACGCGGGTGCCTGGCGGCGCCCAGCCGGATTCGACATGGGCTTCGGCGACGCGGCGGTAGTCGCGGCGGAAAAAGGCAATGAAATTGCGCGCCAGGTAATGCTTGTCGACGTCCGTCAACGTGCCCATGATGCCGAAATCCAGCGCGACATACTGGCCTTCGGGCGTGACCAGGATGTTGCCCGGGTGCATGTCGGCATGGAAAAAACCGTCACGGAAGACCTGGGTGAAGAAGATTTCGACGCCAGCGCGCGCCAGCCGCGGGATGTCCACGCCCTGCGCCCGCAGTTCATTCACCGCCGATACCGGCGTGCCGTGCATGCGCTGCATGACCATGACCCGCGTTGAGCAGTAATCCCAGTGCACTTCGGGCACTGCGAGCAGCGGTGAATCAAGGAAATTGCGCCGCAGCTGGTTGGCGTTGGCCGCTTCGCGCATCAGGTCCAGCTCATCTTCGAGATGGCGCGCGAATTCCGCCACGACTTCACGCGGTTTCAGCCGTTTGCCGTCAGCCCAGAGCCGCTCCAGCAGGGCGGCGCCGGCATCGAGCAGCGCGACATCCTTGGCGATCACCGTTGCGATGCCGGGACGGAGGATCTTGACGGCGGCATCCCGGCCGTCGTGGAGCACGGCAAAATGCACCTGCGCCACGGACGCGCTGGCCACCGGCTCGGTTTCAAAATGGCGGAATACTTCGGACGCCGGCCTGCCGTAAACTTCATGCAGGATGCCCAGGGCTTCCGCGCCGGGGAACGGCGGCACGCGATCCTGCAGCTTTGCGAGTTCTTCGGCAATGTCGGGCGCGATCAGATCGCGGCGGGTGGACAGCACCTGGCCGAACTTGACGAAGATCGGGCCCAGTCTTTCCAGCGCGCGGCGCAGGCGCACGGCGCGCGGTTCCGACAGGTCGGGCCTGAACGGCAGTGCGCGCAGAAAACGGCGGGCGCGCGTTTCTTCAGGCAGGAATTCGTCAAGCCCGAAACGGAATGCAACGCGGAGGATTTTCAGCAGGCGGAGGATACTCACCCGCGCATTCTAACCGGCCATCTCGCCGCGCGAAATTGCGCCCACGGGCGCGGCTCAGCGCCGGCTCAGGCGTTCGATGCGCTTTTCGAGGCGTGCGCTGTCATCGCGCAGCCGGTCGACTTCGGCATTGAAGCGGGCGACATCGCCTTTTGCCGCAATCAGCGGCTGTTCTTCGGTCCAGTATTCGGCAAAGGAATGCGCGAGATTGTCGCCACCGGACTGCGCCCAGCGCTGCAGCGCGCGGCCGGACTCGGTGATACGGTGGGCGGCGACATCACCGATCACCTTGGACAGGTCTTCCTCGGCATCCCAGCGCAGATGCTGCCACAGATGATGGATGGTGCCGGCGAACGCGGTATCGCCGTCGATGATCACATCGCGCCAGACAGAGGCATCGCGGGCCGCGACGCGCAGCAGCAGGCCGGGTGTGAGGGTCAGGGTCAGCGCGGATGTCTCGCCCGGGGCCGCCGCCGAAACTTCGCCGCTGTCGAGCACGGTGAGGCGGTTTTCAAACGGCAGGCAGCGAAAGCAGACGGTTCTGCCGGCGTGGGGCCGCAGCGCCTCGCGCGCCCAGGCATTGGAGCGCAGCAGGTGATTGAGCGGCGCGGCGGCGAGGACGTCAAACATGAATGATGCCTTGCCCGCAGGCCCGCCGCTGCGTGATCAGGCCTGCTGGATTCCCGATACCAGCCAGCCGGTGTTGCCGCGCACCGGTTTTTCCAGATGCCAGATTTCGGCGAAGGCCTGCGGCTCGGCGGCGCCGTCTTCGCGGATCAGGCCGGAGAAATGTACGCTGACGATGTAGAGCAGACCTTCGGTGGCGACATCGAGTATTTCGGATTCCAGCGTGACCACATCGGTCCTGCCTGGTGCCGCGCCTTCGCGTTGCCACTCATCCTGCACCGCGGCGAGCACATCGGGTGTCAGGAAATCAGCCAGTGCGGAATGATCACGGGCATCGCTGGCCTCCTGCAGGCGCACAAAATTCAGTCGCGCATGGCGCAGGAATTCGGCGGCGTTGAAATCCGCGGGCCAGCGGCTGCCGGCTGCCGCGGTGGCCGCGGCCAGTGAATGGGCGGCCGCGCTGCCGCCGGGCATGGCGGAGGGCGCCGGCTGTCCGTTGCCGGCGTATTGCAGCGGGGAGCGCGCGGTACCGCCGCGCAGCATGCGAAAAACCATCACGGCGACGGCGGCCAGTGCCGCCATCAGCAGCAGTCCGGCCAGTACGCCGGCAAAGCCGTTGTTCATGAACAGCGACATCAGTCCGGCGCCGAGCGCGAGACCCGCGAGCGGT
Source organism: uncultured Bordetella sp. (assembly GCA_964606765.1). GTDB lineage: Bacteria > Pseudomonadota > Gammaproteobacteria > Burkholderiales > SG8-41. Next base: position 14,295 of record CAZSIR010000022.1, read on the forward strand.
CCCAGCCATTTATTGCCGGTGTTTGCAGCGGCAGGTTGCGGCTGGGCGGGCGCGCCGGCAGCCTGTTGCTGCTGTTGTGCCGGGGGCTTGGGTTGCTGTTGCACGTTGCGCTGCATGCCGAAGCTTTTGCCGCCGCCCAGGCGCTTGGCTTCGACATCCACAGCGGCCAGCGTCATGCCGCAGGCGGCAAGCAATGCCATCAGAAAGGTTTTCACGGTGTCCTCCGGTTAACGACGGTCCGGTGCATTATAGCGATGCGGACCTGCGGCAAGCATTAAGAATAATAATAAATAAAATCAAAAGCTTAAGGTGCGGTGTGAGGCCGATAGCGCTATCTGATCAAGGACTTGCCGCTCAGAAGCGAAAACCGCGGTGCAGGGCGACCACGCCTGCCGCCAGATTGAAATATTCAACGCGTTCCAGCCCGGCATCCTGCATCATTTTTTTCAGGGTTTCCTGGTCGGGATGCATGCGTATGGATTCGGCCAGGTAACGGTAACTGTCCGCATCGTTGGTGACGAGTTTGCCGAGCCGCGGCAGCACCTGGAAGGAATAGGCGTCGTACAAAGGGGCCAATGGCTGCCAGACGCGCGAAAACTCCAGCACCAGCAGCCGGCCGCCGGGGCGCAATACGCGATGCATCTCGGCAATCGCAGCATCCTTGTGCGTCATGTTGCGCAGGCCGAACGCGACGCAGACGCAGTCAAAGTGTGCAGCCGGAAACGGCAGTTTTTCCGCGTCACACTGGATGGCCGGCAGGATCATTCCGCTGTCGAGCAGCCGGTCGCGACCGTGGCGCAGCATCGGGCCGTTGATGTCGGTAATGACGACGGAACCGCGCGGGCCGGCGCGTTGCGCGAAAAGCCGGGTCAGGTCGCCGGTGCCGCCTGCGACATCGAGCACCCGGTCGCCGGGCCGCACCATGCTTTGCTCGACTGCAAAACGTTTCCACAGCCGGTGCAGACCCGCTGACATCAGGTCGTTCATCAGATCGTAGCGCGAGGCGACCGAATCGAAGACCTCGGCGACTTTGCGCGCCTTTTCCTCCTCGGCGACTTTCTGAAACCCGAAATCGGTGGTTTTGCTCACGACGTGCTCAGGCCGGTTCGCGGCTGGCGCCCGCTTCCTGCAGGCGCTGCAGGTACTGCTGCCACAGCGTTTCCTGCTCCAGCCCGTAGTTGTAGAGCAGGTCCCAGGAATAGATGCCGGTGTCGTGGCCGTCGGAGAAGCGCAGCTGGATCGCATACTGGCCCACGGGTTCAACCGCGGTGATGGTGACGTCCTTTTTGCCGGTCTGCAGCGTTTCCTGGCCGGGACCATGGCCGCGCACTTCGGCGGACGGCGAAAAAACCCGCAGGAATTCGCAGGGCAGGCGGAAAGTCTTGCCATCGGCGTAGCTGATTTCCAGCGCGCGTGTGGCCTGGTGCAGGGTGATTTCAGTGGGTTGCGGCACGTTTTTGCTGAGTCCGGCCATGATGGTTTGGGTAAAAAATGTGTCAGGACCTGCGGTTCAGCGGGCATCATAACCGAGACCCGGATATTCATGAAAATCTGCTTTGAATGCAGTGACTTGTATCTGCCTCCCGATACGCTGTCATATGCCTGTAACAACAGGTTCATAATATCCGGGGTATGAAAAACCGCATGGAGCGCGCATGGCCGCAACGATACTGGTAGTTGAAGACGAGCCGGCGATACAGGAACTGGTGGCCTGCAATCTGGAGCTGGCCGGACACCGTACGCTGCGTGCCGAATCTGCCGAGCAGGCGCTGAGCATGGTGCGCGAGGAACTGCCGGACCTGATCGTGCTGGACTGGATGCTGCCCGGCATCAATGGCGTCGAATTCGCGCGCCGCCTGCGCGGCGACAAGCGCACACAGACTGTGCCGCTGATCATGCTGACGGCACGGGCGGAAGAACAGGACAAGCTGGCCGGGCTTGAAACCGGCGCTGATGATTACATCACCAAGCCGTTTTCACCGCGCGAACTCAATGCGCGGGTCAAGGCCGTGCTGCGGCGGCGCTCGCCGGAGGCGACCGATGATGTCATCGAGGTCGGCGGGTTGCACCTTGATCCCGCCAGCCACCGCGTGACCGGCAACGGCGCGCCGCTGCCCCTCGGACCGACTGAATTCAGGCTGCTGCATTTTTTCATGACCCATGCCGAGCGTGTTTACACCCGCGTCCAGTTGCTTGACCAGGTGTGGGGCGATCATGTGTTTGTCGAAGAACGCACAGTGGATGTGCATATCCGGCGTCTGCGCAAGGCATTGGAGCCGACCGGTCATGACGCCCTGATCCAGACCGTGCGCAGTTCGGGGTACCGGTTTTCGGTGCATTGAGCCAATGTCACCGTGCGATAATCACGGCTGAAAAGCCCTGTTAGCGGGCTTTGGGATGCACGGTTGAACACGATCTGGTTACAGTTGACGCTGCGTCTGACAGCCGCGGTTTGCGCCGGGCTGCTGGTGTGGCTGGTCAGCGGGGCTGAGGCCGGCCTCGGCCTGTTTGCACTCATCCTTTTTCTCATGCTGCTGCACCATGTCCGCCATCTGGCGCGGTTTTCGCACTGGCTGGCCGATCCGCGGCCCGAGGCCTTGCCGGCAAGCTCCGGATCCTGGGAGGATATATTCGCGGCGTTTTACCATCTGCTGCGAAAGCAGCGGCGCAGCGAATCGCGGCTGACCGCGACCCTGCAGGATTTCCGCCAGGCCGGCATGGCGATGCCCGACGGTCTGGTCATTCTTGACGGCGCCAATCAGGTTGAATGGTGCAATCCCAAGGCGGAGCTGCATTTCGGCCTGGATGCGCGCCGCGATGCCGGGCAGCTGGTGACCCACCTCGTGCGCCAGCCGCAGTTCGCAGAAGCCCTGGACGCCGGAGCTTGCGCCGAACCGCTGACGCTGCGCAGTGCACGCAGCGGCGACCTGATCCTGTCGGTGCTGATCGTGCCCTATGAAGCCAACCGAAAACTGATCATCAGCCGCGATGTGACGGATCGCGAGCGTGTCGAGACCATGCGCCGTGATTTTGTCGCCAATGTGTCGCACGAATTGCGCACCCCGCTGACGGTGATAGGCGGCTTCCTGGAAACAATCACCGACATGGAGTCGCCGAATCCTGAGCTGATCCGCCGGTCGCTGCCGATGATGAGTGAGCAGGCGAAACGCATGCAGACCCTCGTCGAAGATCTGCTGGTCCTGTCGCGCCTGGAATCGGCCGGCAATCCGGCGCGCGAGGAGCCGGTCAATGTGCCGGATGTCGCCCGCGCCCTCTATCACGACGCACTGGCGCTTTCCGCCGGACGCCACAAGATCACATTGCTGCTGGAAAGCCCGGCATGGATCAGCGGCGCCGAAGACGAGCTGCGCAGCGCCTTCGGCAATCTGGTCAGCAATGCGATCCGTTATACGCCCGCCGGCGGCGAGGTAAGGCTGTCTTGGAAAGAGAACGGTGACGGCGTTGTGTTCGCGGTGCGTGATACCGGCATCGGCATCGCGCCCCAGCACGTGCCGCGTCTGACCGAGCGTTTTTACCGGGTCGACCGCGGACGTTCGCGTGAAACCGGCGGTACCGGCCTCGGGCTGGCGATCGTCAAGCATGTTGTGAACCGCCATGCAGCCCGCCTGGAGGTGACCAGCGAGCCGGGCCAGGGCAGCTGCTTCAGCGTGGTGTTTCCTGGTGCGCGCATGGTTGCGCGCGAGCAGATCGCAGGCCTGGCTGAAGTGCGTACTGCCTGAACGGACCGGCGCCGCCGGATTCAGGCGGAACGCCCCAGCTCCACGGCAAGCGCTGCGGCGATGGTTTCGGCATTGAAGCCCGCCCCGGGAACCATGCCGGAACGCTGACGCGTTCCCCAGATCGGTTGCGGGAAATGCGGATCGCCGGCAAAGCGCGGAATCACATGCCAGTGCAGATGCGCCACCATGTTGCCGAGGCTGGCGAGATTGATTTTTTCCGGGTGCATTGCGGCGCGCAGCACCTGTTCCACGGCAAACACGACACGCATGCAGTGTTCACGGTCCGCCGGAGGCAGATCGCTCATCTCGCGGATGTGCGTATTCCAGATCACGCGGCAGAAACCCGGGTAATCCGGTTCTGCCACCTGCACCACGCGGCAGTGCGCGTCCTGCCACAGCAGGGTTCCGCCCCTGGCCGTGCAAAGTTCACAGCTCATGGGTTGCACCGGAACAGCCATTCAGTGGCGCGGTACACCAGATCGGTGCCGTGCGCGACCGCGGCTTCGCGCCAAGCCGGCTCGGCAGGACAAAGCGCCTCCAGCAGCCGCCGCTTTGCGGCATGTTCAATGTGACCATCCCCGTGATGGTGCCAGCGATTTTCCTCGCGCAGGGCGTGGATGACGCGCAGGGTCGACCAGGTGCCGATTTCCTGCAGCACGAACTCCATGCGTGCGGCTGGAAGCATCCGTGGCAGTGCGGCGCCCAGGCTGCCGCGCGTCGTGTAGGCGACGGGGGCCGTGCTGCCGCCGGTCAGTGCGCGCTGCAGCGCGCTGGCCAGTGTCTGTTGTGGCGCCGTGCCGACCCCGGGTTCGACAATCAGCGTGTCCCCGGCATGCGGACCCAGCCCGGTATGCAGGTCAATGGTGAACAGTTCAGCCACGCCGTCCAGCTGCTCTTGCAGCCAGGCGATGAACAGCCGTGGTCCGTGCTGCAATTCGGCGCCGCCGTAGAACAGGCCATGCGGATAACGATGCTGTCCGTGCGCGATGGCCTGGCGCACGGAACGTACGCCATGATGCAATCCGGCGATGCCCAGGCGCAGGGCGAAGGCATCACGGGCCGGAGGGGAAGCTGGATTCAGCAGCGTGTCGAGGCGTTTGTACAGGGGCGGTGCCCCGGTCCAGATGCCATTGTCGAGATGGAAATTGCGGTTGAGGTCGACATTGTGTTCGTTCGCCCGGCGCAGCCAGGCCATGCCGTAGGGGTTGAATACATGAACGAAAATCAGCGCGCATCCGGCGGGAAGGCGCGGCGGTGCGGCAAGCAGGGCGAGCTGCACGGCAGAACCGGCAAAGGCTTCCACACCATGAACACCGCTGACATGCAGCAGCGCCTTTTGCGGCCGACGTTCGCCCAGCCAGGCGATGTCGATGGTCAGTGATTCGTCGTGCGGTCCGCGCGCCGGGAGCGGCAATGCGTCGAGTGCGGCGCCGGCCCGCAGTGCCGCCGAGCGGAAGCGGGCACGCGCAGCGGCATAGTCGGGCGAAAAAAAATCCGCGCCGGCGGCGCTTGCGCGGGAGACGGTCCGCTCAAGCGGCAGTGTAGGCTGCGCGCTCGAAATTGGAGGCACTGTCGATCAGCGCCGTAAGGCGGATTTTTCGCGGCTGGCCATCGTGCATGTCCAGCATGCGGCTGGGCGCATAGGTGCCGGGGCTGACGAGAATCGACGGCGGTTCGCCGCCGCTGCCGCCATCCAGCAGCAAGGCGCGGTCATAGGGCGTATCAATATTTGAAACACGCGCGGCGACGGGTTGCGTCTTCGCGCGCAGCAGCTGGAAGCCGAGCCAGATCGTGCCGTCAGTGGCGATGACCACGCGTTGCGCAAGGCCAAGAAAGGTTTTTCCGTTGGGCGCCACCAGTCCCAGCAACTGGTTGTGCGTGAGACGTGTTTCACTGGACGGATTGTTGCATCGGCCGAGTATGCCGGAAGGGCTTTGATTGACCACCGTCCAGGTCTCCAGCGTGCGGCTGCGCACCGATGCTTCCCCCACGGAAGGTCCGTCCACGCGCTCGAACCCCGCCATCTCGAATTTCGCGCGCGATGACAGCCCGGCATCCGGAGGTGAAAACGGCTTTCCGCTCAGGTTGAAATGCATCGCGGCCAGGGTGCTCGACATCAGCACATTGAATGCCGCTGTTTTGCGCTCATCGATTCGCCCGGTGCCCGGCGTCAGCCATTCGGTGTGCAGGCAGAGCATCAGCTTTTCGCAGATTTCCCGCGGAATCAGGCCAAGCCCGAGCTTGTCCGGGCTTTGGGTTTTAAGCGCAACGGCAGTCTGCCGCAACTGGGCGCCGATTTTTTCCAGGTTGAGGTAACGCAGGTTGCTGCCGGCAAGATTCTTCGGACGGCGGGCGCCCTGGGCCGAGTCAAGATCGACGGCGAGGGCGGCCTCATGATTGGTGACCACCGGTGTCCGTGACAGGCTGCCGAGCGCTACCCACTGCGCCAGCACGCGGTCAACGGCGCTCATCTGCAGCAGTGACAGCGAATCCGGGTTGGCGCGTTGCGCAAGCACGATCTGCAGGTAAGCGAGGTTGACGGTGCTTCGTCCCTCGCCTTCGCTGACGGGGGTATCGGTGACTTCGGCGCTTTCTGCAAAGGCATAGAGCCGGTGCAGTTGTTCCCACAATGCGCCGGGTACGGCGTGGTAGGCACGATTGTGCGCGGTCATCGCAAAGCCCGTGCAGCGCAACGCGCGATAACACACGATTTCGGCATGTTCGGCGAGTTCCGGGGCTGCGCCGGCCATGTCGCCGATCAGCGATTCATAGGCATCGGCAAAAGCGCGCCAGAGCGCGGTGGTGCGGTCGAAAATTTCACGGGTATCACGGTCCAGCGGTACTGGCTGCCCCCAGTATTCGCGGCTGCGCGTATGCTGGGTCTCGAGGGTGATGTCGCGCAGCATTTCCAGTATCTGCAGGCGCGGGCCCCCCGGAATTCTGGCGTCGACCAGCAGTTTCAGCTGGGTCAGCAGCTGGGCCTGGCGTTGCGCGGGCAATGCGCTGGAAATCTGCGCGAGGAAAGTCTGCGTTCCCGCGAGGTCGGCAATCTTCAGAAGTCCCGGTGTGGCGCTCAAGACGGTAGCCATGGCGTATCCCGTTTGGATGGGATGCGCATTATTTCAATCGAAAGAAAAGTGCGGCAAGTGAATTTGTCACGGGCCATGCAAGCTGTCGCCAAACCCCGACAGCCGGCGAATTTTGACTTGTGCCAAATTACACGCATTACAGCAAAACCCGTTCAATGCCGCCGTTGTTGGCCTTGGCCACGTAACTCTCCATCCAGTCGGCGCCGAGCAGGTGGCGCGCCATTTCCACGACGATGTAGTCCGCCTCGATATCCGCATCCTGATTGTAGCGCGCCAGGCCCTGCAGGCACGAGGGGCAGGAGGTGAGTATTTTTACCGGAGTATCGGCAGCAGTGCCGCGCAGCAGTGCCGCGCCGCGGCGCAGCTCTTCTTCCTTGCGGAAGCGCACCTGGGTCGAGATGTCGGGGCGGGTCACGGCCAGCGTTCCGGATTCGCCGCAGCAGCGTTCACTCAGCGTGACCGGCGCCGCCATCAGCGTGTTGACCACTTTCAGCGGTGCATGGGTTTTCATCGGCGTGTGGCAAGGGTCGTGGTACATGTACCGCGTGCCGCGCAGTTTTCCGTCCGGGCCTTCGAGTTTGACGCCGCGCTCGAGCAGATATTCGTGGATATCGAGCAGCCGGCAGCCGGGGAATATTTTCTCGAATTCATATTTCTGCAACTGGTCCATGCAGGTACCGCAGGACACGATCACGGTTTTGATGTCGAGGTAATTCAGCGTGTGCGCGACGCGGTGGAACAGCACCCGGTTGGCGGTGGTGATGGCCTGGCCCTTGGCTTCTTCACCGGCCGCGGTCTGCGGATAGCCGCAGCACAGGTAGCCGGGCGGCAGCACGGTCTGTACGCCGAGGTCGAACAGCATCGCCTGCGTGGCGAGGCCGACCTGGCTGAACAGGCGTTCCGAGCCGCAGCCGGGGAAATAGAACACCGCGTCGGAATCTTCCGTGACCTTGGCTGCATCACGGATCACCGGCACCATGCGCGCGTCTTCGATGTCGAGCAGCGCGCGCGACGCTTTTTTCGGCAGCTTTCCGGGCATTGGCTTGTTGATGAAGTGGATCACCTGGGTGCGTACCTGCGGTTTGCCCGTGGTGGCCGGCGGCCGGCGTGTTTGCTGGCCGGCAAAGCCCAGTGTTTTGGCTATGCCATGGGCGACGCGCTGCGCTTTGAATCCCCAGTCGATCATCAGCTTGCGCGTGATGTTGATGGTGCGCGGATCGGTGGCGTTGAGGAAGAACATCGAGGCTTTCGCGCCGGCATTGAAGCGTTTTTTGCCGCGTTGGCGCAGGAAATTGCGCATGACGACAGAGACATCACCAAAATCAATATCGACCGGGCAAGGATTCAGGCACTTGTGGCACACGGTGCAATGGTCGGCAACATCGCTGAACTCGTCAAAGTGCTCCAATGAGATGCCGCGCCGGGTTTGTTCTTCGTAGAGAAAGGCTTCGATCAGCAGGCTGGTGGCGAGAATCTTGTTGCGCGGGCTGTAGAGCAGGTTGGCGCGCGGCACATGGGTCGCACACACCGGTTTGCATTTGCCGCAGCGCAGGCAGTCCTTGATCGAGTTGGCAATCGCGCCGACATCCGAGTGTTCAAGGATCAGGCTTTCCGCGCCGAGCAGGGAAAAGCTTGGCGTATAGGCATTGCTCAGGTCGGCGCCGGGCAGCAGCTTGCCCTTGTTGAAACGACCCTCCGGATCAACCTTGTTTTTATAAACCTGGAATGCCGCGATGCGCTCCGCCGGCAGAAATTCGAGCTTGGTGATGCCGATGCCGTGTTCGCCGGAGATTACGCCGTCCAGCGACTCGGCCAGTTGCATGATGCGCGCCACGGCATCGGCGGCTTCCTGCAGCATCTCGTAATTGTCGGAATTGACAGGAATGTTGGTATGCACATTGCCATCGCCGGCGTGCATGTGCAGTGCAACGAACACGCGTCCGCGCAGCGCCTGGCGGTGCGCGGCGTCGATGGCTTCCATCACCTTCGTGAACGGGCGGCCGCTGAAAATGTCGGCGAGGTGTGCGCGTACTTCATCTTTCCACGATACGCGAACGGTGTGGGCCTGCAGCACATGAAACAGTGTGCCACCGGCATGGTGTGCAAATGCGGTTGCCGGCACGGCGTCCTGCGTTTGCGTGATACTGGCCAGCGCATCATTGATGTGGTCGAGCAGCCATTGCCAGCGTGTGCGCGCTGCAGCGATCAGTTTCTGTGCGTGTCCGACGCGGTCACCGATAACGTCCGCGGTGGAAACCCCGGCTTCCTGCTGCCCGACCGGCAGTTCGCCGCTGATCACCGCATCGACCGCATCGAGGATGCGCAGCTTGTTGCGGATCGACAGCTCAATGTTGATGCGCTCGATACCGTCGGAATAATCGCCGAGCCGTTCCAGCGGGATCACCACGTCTTCGTTGATCTTGAAGGCATTGGTATGGCGTGCGATGGCGGCGGTGCGTGCGCGGTCCAGCCAGAAAGTCTTGCGCGCCTCTGCTGAAACGGCAATGAAACCCTCGGCACCACGGGCATTGGCCAGACGCACTACCTGCGATGCCGCGGCTGCGACGGCATCCTCGTTTTCGCCGACGATATCGCCGACCAGCACCATTTTCGGCCGCCCGGCGCGGCGCGACTTGGTGGCATAACCCACGGCTTTCACATAACGCTCGTCGAGATGTTCGAGGCCGGCAAGGATGGCGTCGGGATTGCCATCAAGGTAACGCTTGATTTCAACGATGGAAGGCACGGCTTCGCGCACCGGACTGAAAAATTCCAGGCATACCGTGCGCATCACCGGCGGCATGCGGTGCAGCACGAAGGTGGCTTCAGTGATGATGCCGTCGCAGCCTTCTTTCTGGATGCCGGGCAGTCCGCCCAGTACCTTGTCGGTAACGTCCTTGCCGAGGCCGCGTTTGCGGAAGGTCGAGCCGGAAATTTCGAGGATTTCTGCTGCACCGTCGGCTGTTTTGCCGTCGCGGTCATAACGCGTGACGCGGAAGCGGGCAACGGCGATGTCATGAATCTTGCCGAGGTTGTGGTCGAGTCGCTCGACCAGCATCCACTGCGCGTCCGGCGTGACCATTTTCCACGATGCCAGATTGTCCAGTGCCGTTCCCCACAAAACGGCTTTTTTGCCGCCGGCATTCATCGCGACATTGCCGCCGATGCAGGAGGCATCGGCTGAGGTCGGATCGCAGGCGAACACCAGTCCCGCGCCTTCGGCGGCTTCCATCGCACGACGTGTGACCACGCCAGCGCCGCACTTGAGAATGGACACCGGCTTGTCGGTGCCAGGCAGCATCGTTTGTTCGATCGCTGTCAGAGTATCGAGTTTTTCGGTATTGATGACCGCCGACAGGCGGGTCAGCGGAATGGCGCCGCCGGTGTAACCGGTGCCGCCGCCACGCGGAATGATGGTCAGGCCGAGTTCGATGCAGGCTGCAACGATGTCGGCAACTTCTTCCCCGGTATCTGGATTGATGACGACAAAGGGATATTCAATGCGCCAGTCGGTGGCGTCGGTGACATGGGATACCCGTGCCAGGCCGTCAAATTGCACATTGTCGCGGTGAGTTACGCGGGACAGGCGGGACAATGCGCGACGGCGCAGTCCCAGTGTTTCCTCGAATTCCACCTCGAAATCATCAACGGCGGTTTCAGCCGCGGCAAGCAGTTCCGCCACGCGGACATCGGCGTTTTCACGCCGGGCATCAATGTCCGAGAGGCGCCTGCGCATGCCTTCGATCAGCGCGGCACGACGTTTGCGGTTGCCGAGCAAATCGTCTTCTATATAAGGGTTGCGCTTGACCACCCACATGTCGCCAAGCACTTCGTAGAGCATTTTTGCCGAGCGCCCGGTGCGACGCTGTGCGCGCAATGCGTTAAGCAGGTCCCAGCGCGCAGCGCCGAGCAGCCTGATGACGATCTCGCGGTCGGAGAACGAGGTGTAATTGTAGGGAATTTCCCTGAGGCGGGAGGTCATGACGGCAGTGCGGAATGCGGAGTGATGAGTGATGAGCGAAAAAACGGCGGTACGCGCGGCGACCGGAACCGGATATTAGCGCAATGCAGCAATGCCGGTGTTACACGGTGAACACGGCGATCACCCAGTAGCGCGCAAATTTGCCGGCGGCGATAAACAGCGCACACCACCACAGATTCAGCCGCAGCCAGCCTGCGGCCACGCAGAGCGGATCACCCAGCAATGGCACCCAGGACAGCAGCAGGGCCGGGCTGCCCCAGCGTTTTACGCTGTCCAGGCCCTTGAGCGGCTTGGTCGGCGGGATCAGGCGCCCGATCAGCCAGGACGACAGGCCGCCAAGCGTATTGCCCAAAGTGGCGACCGCCAGTGCGGCCCAGAACTGTCCGGGGTGCAGCTTCAGTACGCCGAACAGCACGGCTTCCGACCCTCCCGGCAACAGGGTCGCGGCCAGGAAGCTGCTGACAAACAAAGCGCCTAAGGAGGCTGGGGCATCCACGGTCTGGGATAGCGATGCGGAATTCGGATTTGAACAAGGGGCCGGGCTTCTTTAAACTCCCATGTTCCCCCCGCCGGATCTGCAACGGGGCCACGCGCCAGGTGACGGACATGAGCACACTGATTTCCGAAGAATACCGCAGGATGCAGGAAGAGCTGCACAAAAACCCGCATTACGGCGTCGCCTCGGTGCAATATGCGCCGATCGTGGCCCAGGTGCTGCAGCAGATCAATGCGGCGGAACTGCTCGACTACGGCGCCGGCAAGGGCCGTCTCGGCGAAACGCTGAAGACCCTGCTGCCGAATCCGCCGCGCATCAGGCACTATGATCCGGCGCGACCGGAATGGGCGGCCACCCCTGAACCCTGTGAGAGCGTGGCCTGCATCGATGTTCTCGAACACATCGAGCCGGACCTGATCGACAACGTGCTGGATGATCTGCAGCGCGTGACCCTGGGGCATGGTGTGTTTACCGTGCACACCGGACCGGCAGTGAAGCTGTTGTCGGATGGCCGCAATGCCCACCTGATCCAGCAACCGCCGGCATGGTGGCTGCCGAAATTCATGGAGCGGTTTGAACTCGCTTTTTTCCAGCGCATGCCCCAGGGGTTCTGGGTCGTGGTCGAAGGCCGGCCCGATCGCCCGGGAACGGATGCCCTGGACAAGCCGCAGGGTCTGTTGCGCAGGGTAGTCAAGTCCGCCCTGAGTTAAGGTGGCAACCGGGCGGATCCGCTCCGATTTTCAGTCGCATTTTTCAGTCGCAGTTCCCGCAAGCAAAAACAAGGAAAACCAGATGAGTTATGCCATTGATTTTCCCGGCGCCATCACGCTGCCGGTCGTCGAAAGCAACCAGGCGTTCCCGGTCGGGCGCATTTACTGCGTCGGTCGCAACTATGCCGAACACGCCCGCGAGATGGGCCATGATCCCGATCGCGAGCCGCCGTTTTTTTTCATGAAACCGGCGGACGCAATCGTGCCCAATGGCACGACGATTCCCTATCCGCAGGCGACCAAGGATCTGCATCACGAGATTGAAATGATCGTAGCCATCGGCAAGGGCGGTTCGAACATTCCGGTGGAAAAGGCGCTGGATCATGTGTTCGGCTACGGCGTCGGGCTGGACATGACGCGGCGCGATCTGCAGGGCGAGGCAAAAAAAATGGGCCGCCCCTGGGAAATGGGCAAGGCTTTTGACAATTCAGCCCCCTGCACTGCGCTGAAAACGGTGGCGATGGTCGGCCATCCTGCGAAAGGCGCGATCTGGCTCAAGGTCAACGGGCAGGTCAAACAGAAAGGCGACCTGTCAGAGCTGATCTGGAACATTCCGGAAACGATCGCCTATCTTTCCAATCTGATCACGCTGCGGCCCGGCGACCTCATCATGTCGGGCACGCCGGCCGGCGTGGGGCCGGTGCAGCGCGGCGACAGGCTGGAAGGCCACGTTGAAGGCGTTGGTGATCTGTCGATAACTTACGCGGGTTAGCAGCACTTCCCGCCTGAGACGGGATGCTGCTTTCGCAAATGCAACAGGCGAAAAGGCGCACCCATGCGGGTGCGCCGTGATTTCAAATTTTGTCCCGGTTTATTCCTTGCCGGCACTCGGGAAAACGAAAGTCGTGGCCATCATTTTCTTGTCCATGAACTCGCCTTTGGTCAGCATGCCGTCCTTTTTTGCGTCCATTTTGTCGAACTGGGCGCCCATGTAGTCCATGAATTCCTTGCGGCTGACCATGCCGTCTTTGTTCGCGTCCATGGCTTTCATCATGGCTTCTGTCCAGAACATTGCAGCGGGACCACCGCTGCCTTCGCTTGCGGCACTGGGAAAACCAGACTGGGCAGACGCCGGAGCGGATGCCATGAACGCCAGAGTCATCACGCTGATCGCGGTTACGGCTTTAAAGTGCTTGAACATGATTTTTACCTCGTTAGTGGTTGAGTAAAGCCTGCAATGATTACAGCGACATAAAGTACAGCGACATAAAACCGGCAGATTCATATCTACGGTGCATGAACGTCCGACCGTGGAGTGCCGGTTCAGCGGGAAACGCAAAGTGCCTGGTGCATCCCGCCGCAGTTTGGTCAACAATCCCGGGAAACCCTTACTGGTTTATTTTTTTGTCATACGAGCAATGGTCCCCGTTGCCGGTGGACAATGGATCGTTGGCAGCTCGGGCGGCGGTTATGCAGCC
>CAZSIR010000023.1:0-27341 GCA_964606765.1 uncultured Bordetella sp.
TCGGCGCGGTGATCGACGTCGAATTTGCCCGCGACCAGATGCCGAATATCTATGATGCGCTGAAGATGGACGGCACCGAACTGACGCTGGAAGTGCAGCAGCAGCTCGGCGACGGCGTGGTGCGCACCATCGCGCTCGGGTCCTCCGACGGGTTGCGCCGCGGCATGATGGTGAGCAACACCAAGGCGCCGATCATGGTACCGGTCGGCCCGGCGACACTGGGGCGCATCATGGACGTGCTCGGGCGTCCGATCGATGAAGTCGGCCCGGTGAAATCCGAAAAGACCATGTCCATCCACCGCACTGCGCCGACCTACGAAGAGCTGTCGCCCTCGCAGGATTTGCTGGAGACCGGCATCAAGGTGATCGATCTGGTCTGCCCCTTCGCCAAGGGCGGCAAGGTCGGCCTGTTCGGCGGCGCCGGCGTCGGCAAGACCGTGAACATGATGGAACTGATCAACAACATCGCCAAGGCGCACTCGGGCCTGTCAGTGTTCGCCGGCGTGGGCGAACGCACCCGTGAAGGCAATGACTTCTACCACGAGATGATGGAAGCCGGCGTCGTCAACAAGGACGACCTGGCGAAATCGAAAGTGGCGATGGTCTACGGCCAGATGAACGAGCCGCCTGGCAACCGTCTGCGCGTGGCGCTCACGGGACTCACCATGGCCGAAGCCTTCCGCGACGAAGGCCGTGACGTGTTGTTTTTCGTCGACAACATCTATCGTTACACCCTGGCCGGCACCGAAGTGTCGGCGCTGCTGGGCAGGATGCCGTCGGCGGTGGGTTACCAGCCGACGCTGGCGGAGGAAATGGGCCGCCTGCAGGAACGCATCACCTCGACCAAGGTTGGCTCGATCACCTCGATCCAGGCCGTGTACGTGCCGGCGGATGACTTGACCGATCCCTCGCCCGCAACCACCTTCGGCCACCTGGATTCGACCGTGGTGCTGTCGCGCGACATCGCGTCGCTGGGCATTTACCCCGCGGTGGATCCGCTGGATTCGACCTCGCGCCAGCTCGATCCGCATGTCGTCGGTGAAGACCACTACAACACCGCCCGCGCGGTGCAGGCGACGCTGCAGCGTTACAAGGAACTGCGCGACATCATCGCGATTCTGGGCATGGACGAACTGTCGCCGGAAGACAAACTGGCGGTGTCGCGTGCACGGAAAATCCAGCGTTTCCTGTCGCAGCCGTTCAGCGTCGCCGAGGTGTTCACCGGCTCGCCGGGGAAATACGTGTCGCTGAAAGACACCATCAAAGGCTTCAAGATGATCGTCAACGGCGAGTGCGATGCACTGCCTGAACAGGCCTTCTACATGGTCGGCGGCATCGAGGAAGCGTTCGAAAAGGCAAAAACCCTGCAATAAGGGTTGAGGAAATAGGGCCATGGCCGAAGCCGTACACACCATGCACGTCGATGTCGTCAGCGCGGAAGAGCAGATTTATTCCGGCGAGGCGGAGTTTGTCGTGCTGCCCGGCGAAGCGGGCGAACTCGGCATTTATCCGCGCCACACCCCGCTGATCACCCGCATCAAACCCGGCGAAGTGCGCATCAAGCCGGCGGGCGGCGGTGCCGAGGAATTCATTTTTGTCGCCGGCGGCGTGCTGGAAGTGCAGCCGAGGATGGTGACCGTGCTGGCTGACACCGCGATCCGCGGCGCCGATCTCGACGAAGCCAAGGCCACTGAAGCGCTGAAGCAGGCCGAGGAAGCGCGCAAGAATGCCCAGGGCAAGCAGGAAGTGGCGACCGTCGAAGCCGAGCTGTCCATGCTCGCGGCGCAACTGGCGGCCATCCGCAAACTGCGCGGCAGACGCTGAATATCCCGAACCCCGGCCAGAGAGGGCGGCTTTCAGCCGCCCTTTTTGTTTTTGGCATGGTCGGATCCAGGATGCGCAAGTACATGGTTATGCGATAATTTTCCGATGCGCTTCCAAGTCGTCGTACTCGCCGCCGGTCATGGCAAACGGATGAAATCCGATTTGCCGAAAGTGCTGCATCCACTGGCCGGCAGACCGTTGATCGCCCATGTTGTTGCCGCTGCACGCACCATTGATGCGGAACAGATCTGCATTGTTCACGGCCATGGCGGCGAACTGGTGCAGGCGGCGCTGACGGGCGAGGATCTCAGCTATGCGCTGCAATCGCCGCAGCTCGGCACGGGCCATGCCTTGCAGCAGGCCCTGCCGCGACTCGGCAAAGCGCCATTGACGCTGGTGCTGTACGGCGATGTGCCGCTGGTGCGGCCCGCAACCCTGCAGGCATTGCTCAAGGCGGCTGCCAAAGGCGTGGCGATACTGACTGCGGTACTGGATGATCCGACGGGTTACGGACGCATCCTGCGCGACAAATCCGATGCAGTGACCGGCATCGTCGAGCAGAAGGACGCCACCGCCGCGCAACAGCGTATCAGCGAAATCAACAGCGGCATCATGGTGCTGCCCACGGCGCGGCTGGCAAAATGGCTGCCGCAGCTGAAAAACAAAAACGCGCAAAAAGAGTATTACCTCACGGACCTCATTGCGCTCGCGGTCAGGGATCGCGTGACTGTGACAGGCTTCAGGGTCGAAGACGCCAGTGAAATCCACGGCGTCAACAGCCGGGCGCAGCTGGCGCAGCTCGAACGGGCGTATCAATGGCAGCAGGCTTCGCGCCTGCTGGATGCCGGCGTCACGCTGGTGGATCCGCTGCGCTTTGATCTGCGCGGGGCGCTGGCCTGCGGCAGCGATGTGCAGATTGATGTCAATTGCGTGTTTGAAGGCGATATCAGGCTCGGTGACCATGTCAGCATCGGCGCGCATTGCGTGCTGAAAAACGTCAGCATCGGCGCGGGTAGCCGCATCGAGCCGTTTTCCCATCTTGATGGCGCTGAGATCGGCGAAAACTGCCGCATCGGTCCCTATGCGCGTGTCCGGCCCGGCACGCAGCTAGGCGCTGAAGTGCATGTCGGCAATTTTGTCGAGATCAAGGCCAGCGACGTCGGCGACGGATCCAAGGCCAACCACCTGAGCTATGTCGGTGATTCGAGCGTCGGGCGCAATGTCAACATCGGCGCCGGCACCATTACCTGCAATTACGACGGCGCAGCCAAACACCGCACGGTGATCGAGGACGACGTGCATATCGGTTCGGATGTGCAGCTGGTGGCGCCGTTGCGGATTGCGCGTGGCGCCACGGTCGGTGCCGGCACCACGGTGTGGAAAGACCTGCCGCCCGGTGGGCTGGCCATCAATCCGAAGACCCAAGAATACCGCGCCGGCTGGAAGCGGCCGCGCAAGACGGCAAAGCGCAAATGACAGCGGGACGGAACTGAGGTATGTGCGGAATCGTCGGCGCCATCGCGGCGCGCGATGTGGTGCCCGTCCTGATCGAAGGCCTGAAACGGCTGGAATACCGCGGTTATGATTCGGCGGGCATCGCCGTGATCAACGGCGAATTGCGCAGGGTGCGCAGCACCGGTCGTGTCGCCGAACTGGAGCGGCTGGCACAGAAGGACGGCATCAGCGGCAAGGTCGGCATTGCCCATACCCGCTGGGCCACGCATGGCGCACCATCGGAAAAAAATGCCCATCCGCATGTTTCGGGTGCGGTGTCCGTGGTGCACAACGGCATCATCGAAAACCACGACGAGCTGCGCGAAAAACTGCGTGGCCTCGGTTATCAATTCGTGTCCGATACCGATACCGAGGTCATCGCCCACCTGGTGCATCTGCATTTGCAGCAGAGCGGGGATTTGTTGCAGGCGGTGCAGAACAGTTTGCGCGAGCTGATCGGCGCCTACGCAATTGCAGTGGTCAACGCAGCCGATGTGTCGCGGCTGGTGGTGGCGCGCATGGGTGCGCCGCTGCTGCTGGGTCTGGGCAAGGATGAAAACTTTGCCGCTTCGGATGCCTCGGCGCTGGTGCAGGTCACGCAGCGCGTCGTGTATCTGGAAGAAGGTGATTGTGCGGAACTGACGCGTGAGCAGGCACGCATATTCGATGCCGCCGGCAAAGCGGTTGTGCGCCGCGAACAGATCACCGAGCTGACCGCCGAGGCTGTTGAGCTCGGGCCGTACCGCCATTACATGCAGAAGGAAATCTTCGAGCAGCCGATGGCGGTGGCCAACACGCTGGAGCTGGTGACTAATGCGCACGCGGTCATGCCCCAGCTGTTCGGCGCCGAAGCAGATAAAATATTCAATAAAATCAAAAGTTTAACGATAATCGCCTGCGGCACCAGCTATCACGCCGGGATGGTGGCCCGCTACTGGATCGAAGCCATTGCCGGCTTGCCCTGCAATGTCGAGATTGCCAGTGAATTCCGTTATCGCGAGGCGGTGTACAACCCGGATACGCTGGTGGTGACCATTTCACAATCGGGCGAGACGGCAGACACGCTGGCGGCCCTGCAACATGCCAAGACCCGCGGGCAGCACTACAGCCTGGCCATCTGCAACGCGCCGGAATCGGCGCTGGTGCGGGCATCCAGTCTGCGTTTTCTCACCCGCGCGGGTCCGGAAATCGGCGTAGCTTCGACAAAGGCTTTTACCACCCAGCTTGCTGCGCTGGTGCTGCTGACCATGGCGCTTGCCCGGCAGCGCGGACGGTTGTCAGGCGCGCGCGAAGCCGAATTGCTGCAGGCCCTGCGCCATCTGCCGGCAGCCTTGAGTCATGTGCTGCAGATCGAGCCGGCGATTGCGGAGTGGGCCAAAATTTTTGCCGGCAAGGAACATGTGCTGTTCCTCGGCCGCGGCATCCATTATCCGATTGCAATGGAAGGCGCGCTGAAGCTGAAGGAAATTTCCTACATCCATGCCGAAGCCTATGCCGCCGGTGAATTGAAGCATGGTCCGCTGGCTCTGGTTGATCGCGACATGCCGGTGGTGGCAGTCGCACCCAAGGACGCCTTGCTGGAAAAACTCAAATCCAATCTGCAGGAAGTGCGCGCCCGC
Organism: uncultured Bordetella sp.; assembly: GCA_964606765.1. Lineage (GTDB taxonomy): Bacteria > Pseudomonadota > Gammaproteobacteria > Burkholderiales > SG8-41. Next base: position 4,938 of record CAZSIR010000023.1, read on the forward strand.
GGTGGAGAACTCTATGTCCTGGCGGACCAGGATGCGCGTATCGCAGCCAGTGAAGGCGTCCAAGTGATCCAGATGCCTGATCATGCCGGCCTGCTGTCACCGATTCTGCACACAGTGCCGCTGCAGCTGCTGGCGTACCACACGGCATTGCGCCGCGGCACCGATGTCGACAAGCCGCGCAACCTGGCCAAATCGGTGACCGTGGAATAGGCAATCAGGCGCCGCTCAGGTTCTGCGACGTGGTTTGTAGCCGGCCCTTGCCGCCAGCGGATCGTAAACCCAGCGCGGCAGCACATGCATCACCCGTGCAACAATCGCCATGGGCCACGGGAAGACGGCATGGGTTTTTCCGCCGGCGATGACGCTGACGATTTTTTCCGCGGCTTTTTCCGCTGAAATGATGAACGGCATGCGGTACGGATTGCCTGCAGTCATCGCCGTCGCGATGTAACCGGGACAGATCGTGATCACGGTAATGCCGCTGCCGCGCAGTTCCACGCGCAAGCCTTCGAGATAGGCAATGACCGCAGCTTTGGATGCCGAATAAGCCGTGGCGCCCGGTAATCCGCGGTAACCCGCGACACTGGCAATGCCGACCAGCACGCCGTGACCACGCTCGCGCATGGCGGCAATGTACGGCTGGAAGGTGTTCACCAAGCCGATGACATTGACGTCGAAGATATCGCGGAACACGGCTTCGTCTTCCGCCAGTTCGGTGCGTGTTCCGATGCTGATGCCGGCATTGGCAATGACGATTCCGGGAAGGCCGTGACGGGCAATCAGTGTCGCAGCGGCTGCGCGCATGGCGCTGGAGTCGCGCACGTCGGCGGTTTGGCTGGCGCAAAGTTCCGGGAATTCGGCCTGGAGCCGCTCCAATTCCGCGCTTCGGCGTGCGATCAGACCGACACGCGCGCCCTTGCGGGCGTACAGCCTTGCCATGGCAGCGCCCAGACCGCTGGACGCGCCGGTAATGATGACGGCCGCGGAGGAATCGGGCACCGGTTCGTCTGCTGCAGAGTTCAGCGCAAAGCGGCTTCGGCGCGGACCTTCTGCACCAGTCCGTCAAGAACTGCGACCGTGCGTTCCACGGAATCCACCATGCTGCCGGAAGTCAGGTAACGGCCGTTGACGACCAGCGAAGGGGTGCCGGCGATGCTGTAAGCCCTGGCCAGCCGCCCGGCTTCCTCCACTTTGCGCTGTACGGCGGCGGAGTTGTAGGTTTCATCCCAGCGTTCGCGCGCGATGCCGTTGCTCACGGCCCAGTCCGAAGCGATTTCGGCCTTGCTCAGGCCCAGTTTTTCGACGTGATAGGCGACATAGACACGTTGATGAAGGCGCTCCACCTCACCCAGTGCCTCCAGCGTGTAATAAATGCGCGCATGCGGCGCCCAGCTGTCGCGCAGCACGGCCGGTATCCGGCGCACGATGACATCGGCCGGCTTGCGACTGATCCAGCGTTCCAGCGCCGGTTGCAGGTTGTAGCAGTGGGGGCAGCCATACCAGAAAAAATCGATGACCTCGATGCTCCCCGGCTGGCTGACCGGCTGCGGCTTGATCACACGGTATTCGACTTCAGCGCGGACGGGGGCCTGAGAGCCGGGGGCCTGGGCAATGCCCGAGGCCGGCAAAACCAGCAGCAGCGCAAACACGCAGACGAGCGGACTCATCTGCCTGCGGGGCATGTTTACTTGCTTCCCTTGTGCTTGCGAGCTTCAGCAATCAGGCCGTCGACCACCTGGAAAAAACGGTCGTAGTCGACGCTGCGGTCGGCCTTGAGGCTCATCGATGGCGAGGTCAGGTACTGGCCGTCGACGACCAGGGCCGGGGTGCCCGGAATGTCGAATTTGCGCGTCAGCTCGATCGAACGCTGGGTGCGGCCGTTGATGCCAAAGGAGTTGTAGGTATCGGCAAATTTTTTGCGATCGACGCCCTTGCTTGCAGCCCAGTCAAAAATGGCGTTGGCGTCGCGCATGGGCAGGCGCTGCTTGTGCAAAGCGGCGAACATTTCCTGGTGCAGCTTGTCGACCAGGCCCATGGTCTCAATCGTGTAATAGGCCTTGGTCAGGGGAATCCAGGAATCCTGGAAGACGGCCGGTATGCGTTTGAATTCGACGTCTGCCGGCTTGCGCTTGAGCCAGGCTTCCAGCGCGGGCTGCAGGTTGTTGCAATGCGGACAGCCGTACCAGAAAAATTCCATGACCTCGATCTTGTTCCCGCTCTCGGTGGGTTGCGGCGGCTTGACCAGGGAATAATCCTTGCCTGCGGTCAGTTGGGCATGGGCGGGGATTAGGCACAGGCTGAGGCCGAGGGCCAGTAACAGGCGCCGGGAAAAACGGGTAAATGACATGGCAAACTCCAGTGGACGGCGTTATTTGTCGGCGTCGCGTACTTTGATCAGGGTGGTGTCGATGCCGTTCTTCTTCAGAGTCTCCCGGGTGCGGTTGAGTTCCTCGACATTGCCGTAGGGACCGATGCGCACGCGGTGCCAGACACCGCGGTCGGGCAGGGTCGTGGTCTGAATGGAGGCCTGCATGCCGATCAGCGCCAGCCGCGCTTTAAGGTTGTCGGCGTCGGGCGCATTCTGGAAAGCCCCGGCTTGCAGGTAAAAGGATTCCTTTGCCGCACCCTTGGCTTCGCGCAGTTGCTGATCCGTTGCCGGCTCTTCCACGCCGGGCAGGATCTTGTAGAAATCAAAGCGTGGTTTGGAATCGGCGCCGGGTTTGGCGGATTTGTCGGCGGATTTCGCCGGTTCCGCCGGTTTGGCTGCGGTTTCCGGTTTCTGCGCGGTCGCTTTTTCCTTTTGCTGGAAAGGATTGGGCATCTTGTTGATGTACCAGGCCACACCCAGCGCGATACCCAGGCCCAGCACCAGCCCGATCAGGATGCCGATGAACAGCGAGCCCCCGCTGCTGCGGGAGCTGCCCTTGCGTTCACTGCCTTTGTAGTCCCGGCTCACTTTGCAATCTTACATTTTTTCAGGGGCGCCCACACCCAGCAGGGCGAGGCCGTTGCGCAGTACCTGCCGCACCGCCAGCGCCAGCGCCAGCCGGGCGCGGGTCAGGGCCGCATCGTCAACGATGAAACGTTCGGCGTTGTAGTAGCTGTGGAATTCACCGGCCAGATCTTTCAGGTAGAACGCCACCATATGCGGCGCCAGCTCGCGCGCGGCGCTTTCAATGATGTCCGGATACTCCATCAGGCTTTTCAGCACGCCGGCTTCGTGAGCAGAGGCCAGCGGCGCCAGATCGGCATCGCGCAGCGTCGCGGCATCGCCGCCCCATTGCTCGAGTACGCTGCAGACGCGGGCGTGCGCGTACTGGATGTAATACACGGGATTGTCGTTGCTCTGCGCCTTGGCGAGGTCGAGGTCGAAATCGAGGTGCTGGTCGCTTTTGCGCAGCACATAGAAAAAGCGCGCGGCATCGTTGCCGACTTCCTTGCGCAATTCGCGCAGCGTGACGAACTCACCCGAGCGCGTTGACATCGAAACCTTCTGGCCTTCGCGGTAGAGCACAGCGAACTGCACCAGCGCCACATTCAGCCGCGCAGGGTCCAGGTCCAGCGCCTTGAGCGCGCCTTTCACCCGGGGAATATAGCCATGATGATCGGCCCCCCAGACATCGATGACGACGTCGAAACCGCGGCTGAATTTTTCCAGGTGATAGGCGATATCGCTGGCGAAATAGGTGTACTGGCCGTTTTCGCGCTGCACCACGCGGTCTTTTTCATCGCCGAAGCCGGTGGAGCGGAACCACTTCGCGCCGTCCTTAACATAAAGATGCCCGCGTTTTTCCAGTTCGGCCACGGCGCGTTCAACCTGTCCCGAACTGTACAGCGAGCGCTCGGAGAACCATTGGTCGAAAACGACCCCGAATTCCTCCAGGTCGTTTTTGCAATCAGCCAGCTGCTGCCGCAAAGCATGGCGGTGCACACGCTCATAATCCGCGCCGAGCAGGGATTTGGCGTTGCTGATCAGGTCGTCGAGGCGCTTTTCTGTGTCCGTGGCGGCATCGGCGGCGCCGGCAGAGGCTTCGCTCCAGCGCCTGAGATAGCGCGCGCCGTCAGCGGCATGCAGTTCCGTCGCCATCGCCCGTACGTAATCGCCCTGATACGCATTCGGCGGGAAACTGACGGTTTCACCGCTCAGTTCCAGGTAACGCAGCCAGGTCGACAGCGCGAGGATGTCCATCTGGCGTCCGGCGTCGTTGACGTAGTATTCACGCGAAACATCGAACCCGGCCGCAGCGAGGATGGACGCGACACTGGCGCCGTAGGCGGCACCGCGGCCATGGCCGACATGCAGGGGGCCGGTGGGATTGGCCGAGACAAATTCAATCTGGGTTTTTTTCCGCTGGCCATACGCGCTGTGGCCGTATGTTTCGCCGGCGTCGAGCACGCGGCCGACGACCTGCTGCTTGTAAGACTGTGTCAGAAACAGGTTGATGAAGCCGGCACCGGCAATTTCGGCTTTTTCCACATCCGGTGACGCCGGCAACGCAGCGACCAGCTGCTGGGCGATGTTGCGTGGGTTGCCACGTAATTCTTTCGCCAGCTGCAGTGCGATATTGCAGGCGAAGTCGCCGTGTTGCGCCTGTTTCGGCCGATCGAGCACGATACCGGCGGTGGTGCCCGCGGGGACGACCTGCGCCAGTGCCTGCCGCAGCAGGCCGGCGAGCAGGGTTCTGGCGTCAGCGGGAGTGGTGGTCATTTCGAGGAAGATGGCGTCGCGCAAAACAGCCGCTACGGGCGCATTGCGACGGATTTTTGTCTGCGAAAAAAGTGCCGAATTCTAACATGGCAAGGATGCCTTTCCGGCTCAGAACTCCACCGGGTCGACATCGAGCGACCAGCGTGCCGCGGTGCTGGCCGTCTCCGCCAGATGCGGGCGCCAGGCATTGAGGAAGGCGCGTAAATCGTTGCGTGACGGCGATTGCACCAGCAGCTGCGCGCGTTCACGGCCGGATTTGCGCATCATGTTGGCGGGCACCGGGTCGTAAACCGTGACCGCCGGTTTCAGGCGGCGGGCGCTGCGCGCGGCCTGTGTGAGGAAGTGCAAGGCGATGTCTACCGTACGCGCTTCAGCACGCAGCAGCGCCTGATGCACATAAGGCGGAAATCCCGCCTGTTGCCGTTCCGCGAGCAGGCTGCGCGCATGACCGTCGAAATCCTGGTCACGCAGCGCTGCATACAAGGGATGATCGACAAACTCGGTCTGCACCAGCACTTCGCCCTGCTCGTCGCCGCGTCCGGCGCGTCCTGCGACCTGGGTGAGCAAGGCGTACAAACGTTCTGCAGCGCGAAAATCGTTGCTGTAGAGCATGCCGTCGGCGTTGACCACGCCGACCAGGTTCAGGTGCGGGAAATCATGGCCCTTGGCGAGGATTTGCGTGCCGACGAGGATGTCGACCCTGCGTTCGCGGATGCGGCTGCGCATGTCCTGCCAGGCGTCCTTGCGCCGCGTGGTATCGCGGTCGACGCGCAGGATGCGCGCTTTGGGAAACTGCTTTGCCAGTGCGGCTTCAATGCGCTGAGTGCCCTGCCCGACCGGCGCCAGATCGGCATCACCGCATTCCGGACAGGCCGTGGGTACGGCGCTGTCGTGGCCGCAGTGGTGACAACGCAGCCGACGGTCGCGCAAATGCACCACCAGTTTGGCCGAGCAGCGTTTGCAGTCGGACATCCAGCCGCAGCTGCCGCACATCAGCACCGGGGCATAGCCACGACGGTTGATGAACACCATGCTTTGTTCATTGCGTGCGATGCGTTTGCCGATCGCGGCAATCAGCCGGGGTGACAGCCCGTCAACGGTTTTTTCGTGGCGCAGGTCGACGCAGGAAATCACCGGCGGCCGGGCATTGATCCGCTCCGGCAATGTCAGCAGCTGGTAACGGCGGTCTACGGCATTGCGCCAGGTTTCCAGCGCCGGCGTGGCCGATCCGAGCACCACCGGCACACCCGCGTGATGCGCGCGGACCACCGCCAGATCACGGGCCGAATAACGAAAACCCTCGCCCTGCTTGAACGAGGTGTCGTGTTCCTCGTCGACGATGATCAGGCCGAGCTCGGGCAACGGCGTGAATACCGACAATCGGGTGCCGAGCACGATGCGCGCACGACCGCTGCGTGCATCCTGCCAGCGCGTGGCGCGTTCGCCGTCGGCAAGGCCGCTGTGCAGCGTGGCCACCGCAACACCGGGAAAACGCGCAATGACCAGCGATTCCAGTTGCGGCGTCAGTGCAATTTCCGGCACCAGCAGCAGCACCTGGGTTTCGCGGCCGAGTGCTGCGGCGATGGCATGCAGGTAAACCTCGGTTTTGCCGCTGCCGGTGATGCCCCACAGCAGCACTGGCTGGTAAGTCCCCAGTGCGGCAGTGATGGCTTTGCTTGCAGCATTTTGTTCCGCGGTCAGCGCCGGCCCTGCGGCGGGCGTCGGCATGGTTGCCGCATTGTCCTGCGGCAGCGCGGTGGTTTCCACCCAACCCTGGGTGATGAAGGCCTGCAGCGCGCTGCGTGTTGCGGTACCGAGTGCCGCAATCGCGCTGTGTGTAATGACGGGATTGTCTTGCAGCAGCGCGAGCAGATTACGTTGTGCGCGCGCACGTGACGGCAATGTGGCCACCCCGGTGGCGGCACCCGCCGCGGTCAGCCTATAGGCCGTCGGCGTCTCTTCGCGGCTGCGCACGCGACGCAGTGCGGCAGGCACCGTGGCCATGATCACCGCGCCCAGTGGATGCACGTAATAGTCGGCAGCGAATTCGAGCAGACGCAGGTCGGCGTGAGCCAGCAACGGTTCCGTATCCAGCACGGCAAGGGCGCGCTTGAGTTTGGCCTCCGGCACTTCACTGCTGTCCGGTCTGGCGACGATGATGCCGATCAGTTTTTGTTTGCCGAAGGGCACCAGCACCCGTGCGCCGATTTGCGCCGCTTGATCATCGCAGCGGTAATCGAACAGGCGCGCTACTGGTACATCGAGCGCAACACGGATCAGGCTCATCGCGGGGGGTTGATGAAGGAGCGAAAAAAGTTAGCGCGTGGAGTTCAGCAGGATTATCGGAAAAGCCGCCAACTTGTTTGCCTGCAAGGGTTTTTCCAAGGTCTGGAGTTGTGGATAAGCTTGTTGATCAAATCCGCCATAGCGGGATTTTTATGATATCCAGTGACCTTGCCATGCTGTCACTGCGCGCGCAACCTTATAAAAATATCAATAAAATCAAACACTTATATTATTGTGCTGGTGATGGAGCCCGGTGTGGGTGATGGCCATGCTCCGCTAACTCCTTGCTGTGCATAAGCTTTTTGCATCTTATGCCGGCCTGCGGGCTCAGTGGTACTGGCGGCTCAGCTCATGCACGGCGTCGACCAGTGCCGCGACATGCTCCGGTGGCGTGAACTGCGAAATGCCGTGGCCCAGATTGAAGACATGCCCCGATCCCTTGCCGAACTGACGCAGTACGGCATCGACCTGGCTGCTGATGGCGGCGGGGTTACTGAACAAAACCATCGGATCAAGATTACCCTGCAGCGCGACTTTATCGCCGATGCGGCGGCGGGCGGTACCGAGATTGACGGTCCAGTCGAGACCCACGGCATTGCAACCGATGGCGGCAATGTCCTCCAGCCACAGACCGCCGCCCTTGGTGAACACGATGCTGGGGATGATTTGCCTGTCCCACTCGCGATGGATGCCGGCGATCACGCGGCGCAGATACTCCAGTGAAAATTCACGGTAGGCGGCGTCGGACAATGAACCACCCCAGGTATCGAACACCATCACGGCCTGTGCGCCGGCCTCGATCTGTGCGTTGAGATAGGCGATCACCGCGCGGGCATTGATGTCGAGTATGTGGTGCAGCAAATCGGGCCGTGCATAAAGCATGCTCTTGATGGTGCGGAAATCATCGCTGCCGCCGCCTTCAACCATGTAGCAGGCAAGCGTGTAAGGGCTGCCGGAAAAACCGATCAGCGGTACCGAGTTGTCCAGCGCACCGCGGATCTGTTTAACCGCATCGAACACATAATTCAGGCTGGTATGCAGATCGGGCACCGCCAGCTTGCGGATTGCGGTTTCATCGCGCAGCGGGCGTTCGAATTTCGGACCTTCACCCTCGGCGAAATACAGGCCGAGGCCCATTGCATCGGGCACGGTCAGGATGTCGGAAAACAGGATGGCGGCGTCGAGCTTGAATCGCGCCAGCGGCTGCAGCGTGACTTCGGTCGCGAAGTCGGGATTCTTCGCCAGTCCGAGAAAACTGCCGGCGCGTTTGCGCGTTGCGTTGTATTCCGGCAGGTAACGGCCGGCCTGGCGCATGACCCAGACGGGCGTATAGGGCGTTGGCTGCCGCAGCAGTGCGCGCAGCAGCGTATCGTTTTTTAATGGTGTCGGCTGGCTCATTGTTTTTGCGGGCGCCAGCCCGCTCCTCCGGGGGCGTGGGTGTGGCACCCCTGTCCCGCAACTGATCTGTCGGCTTCAGGATCCGCCGCGGATTAACGCGGCAGTTCCGTGGAGCCCATCAAAAATTCGTCAACCGATCTCGCGCATTGGCGGCCTTCGCGGATGGCCCATACGATCAGCGATTGGCCGCGCCGCATGTCGCCGGCAGCAAACACCTTGCCGACCGAGGTCTGGTACTTGTCGGTATCCGCCTTGACGTTGCTGCGGGCGTCTTTGGCCACACCGAGCTGATCGAGCAAAGCCTGGCGCGGTCCGGTGAATCCCATCGCCAGCAGCACCAGATCGGCCTTGATGGTGAATTCGGATCCCGGCATTTCCCGCATCTGGCCGTCTTTCCATTCCAGTCGCACGGCGACCAGTTTTTCGACTTTGCCCTTGCTGCCCTCAAACCGCTTGGTGGCTACGGACCAGTCGCGCTGGCAACCCTCTTCATGCGAGCTCGAGGTGCGCAGCTTGACGGGCCAGTAGGGCCAGACCAGCGGCTTGTTTTCCTGTTCCGGAGGCTGGGGCAACAGCTCGAACTGGGTCACCGACGCGGCGCCGTGCCGGTTCGAGGTGCCGACGCAGTCCGAACCGGTGTCGCCGCCGCCGATGACCACGACATGTTTGCCGGTCGCCTTGAGTTGATTGGCAATCGTGTCGCCGGCAACCACCTGGTTTTGCTGGGGGAGGAATTCCATGGCGAAATGCACGCCGTCGAGCTCGCGGCCGGGCACCGGCAGGTCACGCGGCTGTTCCGCGCCGCCCGCCATGACCACGGCATCAAATTCATCCACCAGCTTTTTGCCGGGCACCACAGCGCCAACGTCCTGCTTGACGCGAAACTCGACACCTTCGGCACGCATCTGCTCCATGCGGCGGTCAATCAGGTGCTTTTCCATTTTGAAGTCAGGGATGCCGTAACGCAGCAGGCCGCCGACGCGGTCGGCCTTTTCGAAGACCACGACATCATGTCCGGCGCGCGCCAGCTGCTGGGCGCAGGCCAGCCCGGCAGGCCCGGATCCAATCACGGCGACCCGTTTGCCGGTTTTTTTCGCCGGAGGCTGCGGCACGACCCAGCCGGACTCCCAGCCTTTGTCGATGATGGCGTGTTCGATCGACTTGATGCCCACCGGATCGTTGTTGATGTTCAGCGTGCAGGAGGCTTCACAGGGCGCGGGACAGACGCGACCGGTGAATTCCGGGAAATTGTTGGTCGAATGCAGCGTATCCAGCGCACGCTGCCAGTCCTGCTTGAAAATCAGGTCATTCCAGTCCGGGATGATGTTGTTGACCGGGCAGCCGCTCATGCAGAACGGCGTGCCGCAATCCATGCAGCGAGCGCCCTGGATGCCGGCCGCTTCATCGCTCAGGTGGTGTACGAATTCGCGCCAGTGCTTGAGGCGTTCCTGCGGCCTGTCCGCGGCTTCATGCAGCCGTTCGAACTCCAGAAATCCCGTGACTTTTCCCATGACTGTCCTGTCCCTGATGCATCGGGCCCGTGACGGGCCAAAAAAATGAATGTGAGCCGGCGGCCGGATCAGGCCGCGATCTTTTTGCCTTTGGCCGCGAGTTCGCCAAGCGCGCGGCGGTATTCATTGGGGAACACCTTGATGAACCTGCCGCGGGCCGTTTCCCAATCGGCAAGAATCTGCTGCGCGCGGGTGCTGCCGGTGTAGCGGGCATGATTTTCAATGAATCGCTTCAGCACCGCTTCATCGGTTTCGCCCAGGTGCCAGATGTCGCGCGACACTTTGGCGTCCTGCTCGGCTTCGGTGAGCAGCGGTTCGAGCTTGACCATCGAAGTGTTGCAGTAGGAGGCGAAAGTGCCGTCTTCGTCATAGACATAGGCAATGCCGCCCGACATGCCGGCGGCAAAATTGCGACCGGTGGCGCCGAGCACGGTGATGGTGCCGCCCGTCATGTATTCACAGCCATGGTCGCCCACGCCCTCAACAACGGCATGCGCGCCCGAGTTGCGCACGGCGAAACGTTCACCGGCGACGCCGCGGAAATAGGCTTCACCGGCAATTGCCCCGTAGAGCACGGCATTGCCGGTGATGATGTTGTGCAGGGCGTCGCCGCGGAATTTGGGCGAAGGCTGCACGACGATGCGGCCGCCGGAGAGACCCTTGCCGCAGTAGTCATTGGTATCGCCGATCAGTTCCAGCGTCATGCCGCGGGACAGAAATGCGCCGAGGCTCTGGCCTGCCGATCCGGCAAAGCGCACGCGGATCGTGTCGTCCGGCAGGCCCTCGTGGCCGTAGCGCTTGGCGACCTCGCCGGAGAGCATGGTGCCGACCGTGCGATTGATATTGCGTATCGGCATCTCAATGGTGACTTTTTCACCGCGCTCCAGCGCCGGTGCCGCGAGTTCGATCAGGCGGTGATCCAGCGCCTTGTCGAGCCCGTGATCCTGGGTTTCAGTATGGAAACGGGCCACTTCGGGGCCCATCTGCGGCTGGTGGAAAATCCTGCTGAAATCAAGTCCGCGGGCTTTCCAGTGCTCGATGCCCTTGCGCATGTCGAGCAGGTCTGAGCGCCCGATCAGATCGTCGAATTTACGGATGCCGAGCCTGGCCATCAGGGCGCGGATCTCTTCGGCGACGAAGAAAAAGTAGTTGATGACATGTTCCGGCTTGCCGGTGAACTTCTTGCGCAGCACCGGATCCTGGGTGGCCACGCCAACGGGGCAGGTATTGAGATGGCATTTGCGCATCATGATGCAGCCCTGGGCGACCAGCGGCGCAGTGGCAAAGCCGAATTCGTCCGCACCGAGCAGTGCGCCGATGATGACGTCGCGTCCGGTTTTCATCTGTCCGTCAACCTGCACGGCAATGCGGCTGCGCAGGCGGTTCAGCACCAGCGTCTGCTGGGTTTCGGCAAGACCGAGTTCCCAGGGCGTGCCTGCATGTTTGATCGATGACCAGGGGCTGGCGCCGGTGCCGCCGTCATGGCCGGAAATGGTGACGTGGTCGGCCTTGGCCTTGGTGACGCCCGCGGCCACCGTGCCGACACCGACTTCGGACACCAGTTTGACGCTGATCGAGGCGCCGGTGTTGCTGTTCTTCAGGTCATGGATCAGCTGCGCCAGGTCCTCGATCGAGTAAATGTCGTGGTGCGGCGGCGGGGAAATCAGTTCAACGCCCGGGGTGGAATAGCGGATTTCGGCGATGTATTCCGACACCTTGCGGCCGGGCAGCTGCCCGCCCTCGCCGGGCTTGGCGCCCTGCGCCATCTTGATCTGGATCTGCTCGGCGCTTGCGAGATATTCCGCGGTGACGCCGAAACGGCCGGAAGCCACCTGCTTGATTTTGGATTTCATCGAATCGCCCGCAAGCAGCGGGATGTCGCGAACCACACGATCTTCGCCGAGGCGGGAGGCCATGGATTCGCCGGCCTTGATCGGGTCGTAGCGCCGGCGGTCTTCACCGCCCTCGCCGGTATTGGACTTGCCGCCGAGGCGGTTCATTGCGACGGCGAGCGTGGCGTGCGCTTCGGTGGAGATCGAGCCCAGCGACATCGCGCCGGTGGAGAAGCGTTTGACGATTTCCGCCGCCGGTTCGACTTCCGCGATGTCCACCGGCGTGCAGCGGTTGAAACGGAATTCAAAAAGGCCGCGGAAGGTCATGTGGCGCTGAGACTGGTCGTTGATGATGTCTGCGTATTCGCGATAGGTTGTCGCGCTGTTGGCGCGGGTCGCGTGCTGCAGTTTGGCGATCGCGTCAGGCGTCCACATGTGGTCTTCGCCGCGCACGCGCCAGGCATATTCGCCGCCGGTTTCGAGCGCGCCGGCCAGCACCGGATCACCGCTGAAGGCGCCGAGGTGTGTGCGGATGGCTTCTTCAGCGACCTCGAACAGGTCGATGCCGCCGACGTTGGAGGCGGTGCCGGTGAAGTATTTTTCGATCAGCGGGCGCGAAAGGCCGATGGCTTCAAAAATCTGCGCGCCGGTGTATGACATGTAGGTGGAGATGCCCATTTTCGACATCACCTTGCGCAGGCCTTTGCCGATGGCCTTGACGAAATTCTTGATGGCCTTGTAGCCGTCGACGTTGGCGCCGAACTGGCCGCTTTCGGCAATCTGCAATACGGTTTCCAGCGCGAGGTAGGGATGGACGGCTTCGGCGCCATAACCGCCGAGCAGCGCGAAGTGATGCACTTCGCGCGCCGAACCGGTTTCGACAACGAGGCCGGCGCTGGTGCGCAGGCCCTTGTCGGTCAGGTGGTGATGAATGGCAGACAATGCGAGCAAGGCCGGGATTGCGACATGTTCGCGGTCGACGCGGCGGTCAGAAATGATCAGGATCGAATAACCCGTGCGCACGGCGTCTTCCGCCTGCGCAGCGAGGCTGGCGAGGCGGGCTTCAATGGCTTCCTTGCCCCAGGCCACCGGATAGGTGATGTCCAGTTCACAGGATTTGAATTTGCCGTCGGTGTAACTTTCGATGTTGCGGATTTTTTCCATCTCGAAAAAGTCGAGCACCGGCTGGCTGACTTCGAGGCGGATCGGCGGATTCATTTCATCAATGCCGAGCAGATTGGGTTTCGGACCGATGAAGGACACCAGCGAAGTGACCAGTTCCTCACGGATCGGATCAATCGGGGGATTGGTGACCTGTGCAAACAATTGCTTGAAATACTGATATAAGTTCTTGTTTTTATTGGATAAAACGGCAGGCGGAGAATCATTGCCCATGGAGCCGATGGGCTCTTCGCCATTGGCCGCCATCGGCAACATCAGGAATTTCAGGTCTTCCTGGGTGTAGCCGAAAGCCTGCTGGCGGTCGAGCAGGGGCACGCTGCTGCGCTCGGGCTGCGCTTTCTGGCTTTCGACGTCGTCGAGTTTGACGCGGATGCGTTCCATCCATTCGACATAAGGCTTGCTTGAAGACAGCGATTCCTTCAGTTCCTCGTCGTCGATGATGCGGCCTTTTTCAAGGTCGACGAGAAACATCTTGCCGGGCTGCAGGCGCCACTTCTTGATGATTTTTTCTTCCGGTATCTGCAGGCAACCGCATTCCGAGCCCATGATCACCAGGTCATCATCGGTGACGATGTAGCGCGCCGGCCGCAGGCCGTTGCGATCCAGCGTGGCGCCGATCTGGCGGCCGTCAGAGAAGGCGATGGCGGCAGGACCGTCCCAGGGCTCCATCATCGCCGCATGGTATTCATAAAACGCACGGCGACTGGCGTCCATCAGCGTGTGGCCTTCCCAGGCTTCGGGAATCATCATCATCACCGCATGGGCGATGGAATAGCCGCCCATCACCAGCAATTCCAGGGCATTGTCGAACGAAGCCGAGTCTGACTGGCCCGGGTAAATCAAGGGCCACAGTTTGTTCAGGTCACCGCCGAGTACCGGGCTGGAAATGGCACCCTGGCGCGCCCGCACCCAGTTGACGTTGCCGCGCACGGTGTTGATTTCGCCGTTGTGCGCGATCATGCGGAACGGGTGCGCCAGATCCCAGGTCGGGAAGGTATTGGTCGAGAAGCGCTGATGCACCAGCGCCAGCGCGGAAACCACGCGCGGATCCTGCAGATCCTTGTAATAGGTGCCGACCTGCGACGGCAGCAACATGCCTTTGTAGACAATCGTGCGCGCCGACATCGACGGAACCCAGAATTCGGTGCCATGCGCGAGTTTGAGCGCGCGGATTGCATGACCGGCGCTTTTGCGGATCACATACAGTTTTCTTTCGAGGGCATCGGTGACGCGGATCGCGGAACTGCGGCCGATGAACACCTGGCGGATGACGGGCTCGACTTTTTTGACGGACTCGCCGAGATCTTCACTGTCCACCGGAACATCGCGCCAACCGAGCAGCGTTTGCCCTTCGTCCTTGATCGCGCGTTCGATTTCGTATTCGCAGGCGATGCGTGATGCCGGTTCGCGTGGCAGAAACACCATGCCGATGCCGTATTGGCCCAGCGGCGGCAGTTTGATGCCCTGCTTCGCCATCTCTTCACGGAAGAAGGCGTCGGGAATCTGGATCAGGATGCCGGCGCCGTCAGAGGCTTTCGGATCAGCGCCCACTGCGCCGCGGTGCGTCAAATTGCGCAGAATGGTCAGGCCCTGATCAATGATGTCGTGACTTTTCTTGCCTTTGATGTTGGCAATAAAACCGACACCGCAGGCATCGTGTTCATGGGCCCCGTCGTACAAGCCTTGGGGTTCTGGCAGATTCGGATGAGCCATAGCACGCCTCGTCAAAACATATTGCTAATCAATAGCCTACGCGCAATTTTGCTGCGCCGCCACAAACTTGGGCAATCCCTGCGCGAAAATCAGAGTGAAACCCGATAAGTCTACCGCCATCAGTGGGTTGCTTCAACCGTGGCGGGGAGGCAAATCCGCTAAAAAAACTCAGCTGACGTCAATAGAAAACAGGCGCCGATGCTCGACGATGGCGTAACGGTCAGTCATGCCGGCAATGTAGTCGGCAATGGCGCGGGGCGTATCGGTTCGGGCGCGTTCCTGAAACTCGGGCGGCAACAACACAGGCTCGGTCATAAATGCCTGAAAAAGTTCGGAAATTATCCGGCGTGCCTTGCTGCTCATTCGCGACACGCGGTAATGACGGTAGAGATTGGCATGCAAAAACCGCTTCAGTTCCGCCTGTTCGAGCCGGATAGGGTCGGAAAATCCGATCAGGGCCGGCGCGCGCCGGACATCGGCCACGGATTCCGGGGCGAAACGGCGAATGCTGGCGGCACTGTGTTTGATCAGGTCCGTGACCAGGGTGTCTATCATGCGGCGCACGGTTTCATGAATCAGGCGCCGACCTTCGATTTTCGGAAACGACCGCAATACGGCACGCATGTGGCGTCTGAAAATGGCGACGGTGGACAATTGTTCCATCTCCAACAAGCCCGAACGCAGGCCGTCATCGATGTCGTGGTTGTTATAGGCGATCTCGTCGGCCAGATTGGCGATCTGGGCTTCGAGTCCGGGCCGCTGGCGCTTGATGAAGCGCTCGCCGATATCGCCAAGGGTGCGAGCATTGTTCAGGGAACAATGTTTGAGGATGCCTTCGCGGGTCTCAAAAGTCAGATTGAGGCCGTCAAAAGCGGCATAACGCTGTTCCAGTACATCGACCACGCGCAATGACTGCAGGTTGTGCTCAAACCCGCCATGGGGTTTCATGCAGGCGTTCAGCGCATCCTGGCCCGCATGGCCGAAGGGGGTATGGCCGAGGTCATGTGCCAGAGTGATCGCTTCCGTCAGATCTTCGTCAAGGTGCAGCTGTCGTGCTACGGAGCGGCCAATCTGCGCAACTTCCAGGCTGTGTGTCAGCCGGGTGCGAAAAAGATCGCCTTCATGATTGACGAAAACCTGGGTTTTGTACTCGAGACGGCGAAATGCGGTGGAGTGGATGATGCGGTCACGGTCACGCTGGTACTCGGAGCGGGCGCGTGGTGCAGGCTCGCGAAAACGGCGCCCCCGCGAGTTTGCCGCTCCCGCCGCATAAGGTGCCAGGTCAGCCGGCATCAACGCCCTCCCCGCTCAGCACCGAGACCAGCAGATCCCGGGGTACGGCATCACTGATGAATGCATTGCCGATGCCGCGCAGCAGAATGAAACGCAGCTTGCCCCCTTCAACTTTTTTGTCGTGTCCCATCAATTCGAGGTAGCGGTCCGCACCCAGCGCAGGGCCCCGCAGCGGAAGGTTGGCACGCTGAAGCAGCCGGGTGGTGCGTTCGACAACCGTGGCGTCGATCAGCCCCATTTTGTGTGAAACGCGGGCCGCAATGGACATTCCGGCGGCGACAGCCTCGCCGTGCAGCCATTTGCCATAACCAAGACCGGACTCGATTGCGTGGCCGAAGGTGTGGCCGAAATTGAGCAATGCACGCACGCCTTCTTCCCGTTCATCGCTGGCAACAACAGCGGCCTTGTTGCGACAGGCGACTTCAATGGCATGACCGAGCGCCTTGGCGTCGCGCGCCATCAGGTTCTCCATGCTGGCTTCCAGCCAGGAGAAAAATGCGGCGTCACCGATCAGGCCGTACTTGACCACTTCGGCAATGCCCGCCGAAAGCTCGCGGTCCGGCA
Organism: uncultured Bordetella sp.; assembly: GCA_964606765.1. GTDB lineage: Bacteria > Pseudomonadota > Gammaproteobacteria > Burkholderiales > SG8-41. Next base: position 21,425 of record CAZSIR010000023.1, read on the forward strand.
GTGTTTTCAGCGTATCGGTGTCGGCGATCACCACCCGCGGCTGGTAAAACGCCCCAATCATGTTTTTACCCAGCGGATGGTTGATCGCGGTTTTTCCTCCAACGGAAGAATCAACCTGGGCCAGCAGCGTGGTTGGAATCTGGACAAACGGCGCTCCGCGCTGAAACACGGCTGCGGCAAATCCCGTCATGTCGCCAATGACGCCGCCGCCCAGAGCGATCAGTGTCGTTTTGCGCTCGGCACGGTGTGTCAGAAGGGCGTCGAAAACCTGATTAAGCGTGTGCCAGTCCTTGTAAGCTTCACCATCCGGCAGCACGATGGATTGCACGTCAACCTGCTGCCGGGCAAGGCTGTCCAGCAGCGCGGCCAGGTACAGGGGCGCGACCACCGTGTTGGTGACAACGACCGCTTTGCGCTGCGGCAGGTGCCGGGCGATCAGTTCGGCCTGGGTCAGCAGACCCGGACCGATGTGTATCGGGTAGCTGCGGTCTGCAAGATCGACCGTCAGTGAAATTTGCGTTTTGGACGAGGCCATGTGCCGATTCCTCAGCCGCCGTGCCTGACCGCGACCGGCTCCCCGGCGAGCAGGGCCTGGATCTGCGTGGTCAGGGCAGAGACGCTCTGTGCGCCGGTATCAACGATCAGGTCCGCCACTTCCGTGTAAAGCGGATCGCGCTCGGCATGCAGCGCCTTGAGTCGTGCCAGCGGATTTGCCGTCTGCAGCAGGGGGCGGCTGTGGTCGCGACGGGTTCTCCGCCACAGATCTTCCGGCACTGCGCGCAAATAAATCACATGGCCGTTATTCCGCAGACGGTTGCGGTTTGTCTCGGACAATACCGCACCGCCACCGGTTGCTAGCACGATGGAATGCATGGCGGTCAGCCGCTCTATCACTTTTTCTTCGCGTGCCCGAAATCCGGACTCGCCCTCGATCTCAAAAATCACCGGGATTTTCACCCCGGTGCTGCGCTCAATTTCAGCATCGGCATCGTAAAAGTCCTTGTTCAGGCGCCTGGCGAGCATGCGGCCGACGGACGTTTTTCCGGCACCCATCAGCCCCACCAGAAAGATGTTCTGCTGGTCAACCGGGGCGTCTGGTTCACTGTGTAGCGGGGACATGACGTGATTCTAGCGGAAGCATCATCGGGAATCAGAGGCCGTAAACAAAAAGGGCGGCGCCATGGCGCCGCCCGATTGTCGAGGGATGTGAATCAGCGCAATGCAGCGCTGTCCTTGAGGATTTTTGGCGAGATGAAAATCAGCAGTTCCCGGCGGTCGTCGACGCGCTGGTTGTTCTTGAACAGGAATCCGACATAAGGCAGGTCGCCCAGCACCGGAACCTTGGTGGTGGTTGACCGCTCGTCCTGGGTGTAGATGCCGCCGATGACAACCGTTCCGCCGTTTTCTACCAGCACCTCGGTTGCAACCTGCTTGGTGTCGATGGCCGGACCCGACAGCGTGTTCTGGCCGACGCTGTCCTTGTTGACCTTCAGGGTCATGATCACGTTGTCGTCAGGCGTGATCTGCGGCTTGACCTTCAGCGACAGCGAGGCCTTGCGGAACGACACGCTGGTGGCGCCGCTGGAAGTGGCTTGCTGGTAAGGGATTTCCGTGCCTTGTTCGATCGTCGCCTCGATCTTGTCCGCCGTGATTACGCGCGGGCTGGAGATGATTTTGCCCTTGCCGTCGGCCTGCAATGCAGACAGTTCCAGGTTCAGGAACTTGGTGCTTTTGTCGTTAAACAACAGGAACGAGAACACGCCGGGATTCGCGCCTGACAGACCCTGTGCCGGCAGGTTGACAAACAGGCCGTCGTTGAAAGTCCCGGCAGTGGTGCTTTGGCCGGTGGCTGCAGCGAGATTGCCCAGGCTGCCGCCGACCAGTCCGTTGGAGCCGTTGCCGCTGCCGATGCGGAAACCCTGGGCAGTGGTGTCGTTGAAGCCCAGTCGTGCGCCAAGATTGCGGCTGAAGGTGTCGTTGGCTTCAACGATGCGTGATTCGATCATCACCTGGCGAACCGGAATGTCGATCTGCTTCAAAAGCTTGCGGATTTCCTCAAGGCGCGTCGGCGTGTCCTGCACGAAAACAGTGTTGGTGCGGGCATCAACGACGGCGCTGCCGCGTTTGGAGAGGATTTTCTGCGCCGGGTCGGACAGCAGCTTCTGGAACTCGGCGGCTTTCTGGTAATTTACCTGCATGCTCTCGGTGCGCAGCGGCTCCAGGTCGGAAATCTGCGCGCGGGCTTCAAGCGCCAGTTTTTCGCGCGTGGCCAGCTCATCCCGCGGAGCGATCCACACCACATTGCCGGTCTTGCGCATGTCCAGGCCCTTGCTCTGGAGGATGATGTCCAGCGCCTGATCCCAGGGGACGTCCTTGAGGCGCAGCGTCAGGCTGCCGCCCACGGTGTCGCTGGTGATCACATTGAGACCGGTGAAATCCGCGATGACCTGCAGAACGGCACGAACTTCGACATTCTGGAAATTGAGGGACAGCTTTTCGCCGGCAAAACCGGGTTGCACCAGCCGGTTGGCGTCATCCGCGACTTTTTTGACTTCGAGGATGAATTTGTTGTCGGTCTGATAGGCTGAATGTTCCCAGGCGCCGCGCGGCGTGATGACCATGCGGGTGTTGCTGCCCTGGCTGAATGTTTCAATCGTGTCGACCGGGGTGCCGAAATCGACGACGTCAAGACGGCGCTCAAGATTTTTCGGTACTGCGGTGTTCAGGAAATCGATGATCAGCGAACGGCCCTGCGCGCGCAGGTCGATGCCGACCTGGTTGTCCGAGAGGTCAATCATGACACGACCTTCCCCGGCTCGGCCGCGCCGGAAATCAATGTCACGCAGGCTGTGTTTGCCATCTCCGGGTTTGGCCTGTGCAAAAGTCTGCGCGGCAGGTGCGGGAGCGGAGGCGGTGACCGTGCCGCCCAGGGTGATCAGGATGGAGTTTCCGTCGACTTTCGTGTCATAACCCAGGGGGCGAGCGGTTTCCAGAACAATGCGGGAGCGGTCGCCGGCCTGAACAATGTTGACGCGACGAACATCGCCTTCGCCGACCTCTTGAACGCTTTTACCCGAACCGTTTGTGGTGTTCGGAAAATCAAAGGCGATGCGTGAAGGATTGTTGACGGCAAAGCTGGCTGGCGCAGCGGCCGGTGCGCTTTTCAGCGTGATTTTCACCAGCGTTGTGCCGCCCTGCTGTCCGGAGACATTCACTGATTCAATGCTGTTCTGGGCATGCGCAGCCGTCGCCATCAGGGCGAAGCCCGTGGCAGCCAGAAAGCCTGAAACCCGCGTCACTAACTTGAAAAATCGAATCATTTCTTGTTCTCCTGTTCTTGCAGCATCAGCGACTGGTCTTTCTCTTCCCAGTTGCCCCCGCTGTCCTGAACGATTTCCTTCAGTTTGATGTCTGTTTCGGTGATTCCGACGATTCGGCCGAAATTCTGGCCCAGATAATTTCCGGATGAGACGCGGTAGAGCCCCTTGTCCGGCGCCTTGACCAGCGCAAAAACCTTGCCCTTTTGCTGCAGGGTTCCGACCATGCTCAGATTTTCAAGCGGGAAGGCTTCCAGCGCTTCACGCTGACGGTTGAAATCGGGCTGTATTCCGCCTTTGGCCGCGGTTTTCGGCGGCTCGATCTTGCGCGGCTTGAACGGATCGGTCAGGTCGTAAGCGTTATAGGCAAAGGGTTCATAAGGCTTGACGTCAGGCAACGGCGGAATGCGGCCACCGGGCATTTTGTCGGATTCCTTGACGAACTCCCGGAGGTCCGAATGTTCCTCGCCGCTGCACGCTCCCAGCGCCAATACACACGAAGCAATGAATATGGCCGATTTGGCGTTCATTTTTTGGCTCCGGCGGCTGGTTTCTTCTTCTGCGCCGCAATTTCACCTTCATCCAGGTAGCGGAAGGTTTTCGCTGTCGCATCCAATGTCAGGCCGTCTTTCGCGGCCGCCAGGGAGATGTCGTTCAGCGTGACAATGCGCGAAAGCCGCCCGATGTCGCTGGCGAATGCGCCAAGGTCATGATAATTGCCGGTAACCCGTATGGTGATCGGCAGCTCGGCGTAGAAATCCTTGGGCGTTTCACTGCTCGCGGGGCGGAAGAGCTCGAATTGCAGGCCGCGACCGAGCCCCGCCTGGTTGATGTCGGTGAGCAGGGCGTCCATCTCGGATTTGCCCGGCAGCTGTTTCAGCAAGGCGCCGAACTGCGATTCGATGTCCACCAGCTGTTTGCGGTATGCCGGAAGGTCGATCGCCTGCTTTTTCTTGCTGAGGAAAGTTGTCCGCAACTGTTCTTCCTTGGCTTTGGCGCCATCGATCTGGGTCAGCTGATCCGACCAGTCGAAATAGTAGGAGGCGCCAACCAGCAGAAGCAGCAGGAGCAGCAGCACGCCCAGCTTGGGCAATATCGGCCAGCTGCCGATTTTATTGGGGTCCAGCCTTTTGAGTTCGTCCAAAGTCATGGTTTAGCCCTTCTTCCCGGCTTTTTTGTCGTCCGGCTCGACGATGCGCACAACATCGATGTTCATCGTGAACTCGTTGATGCGCAGCCCGGCTGCGGTTGCCGCCTTGATTTCCACCAGGTTGGCGTTTTGCAGATACTGGGAACCCTCAAGATTGCGCATCAGCGTGGATACCCGGGCCTGTGACTGGGTGAATCCGCTGATCGAAACCTTTGTGCCCTGCTGTTTGATCGATTTCAGGTACATGCCGTCGGGAAGCTGGCGGATCAGCTGATCCAGCAGATGAACCACTTCGGCGCGGTTGCTTTGAAGGGTTTCCACCACCTGTTTGCGCTTGAGCAGCGCCGCAGTCTGTTCCTTGAGCTTGTTGATCTCGGCGATTTCCTTGTCGAGCTTGACGATCTCGCCTTCGAGATAGCGGTTGCGGGCCTGCTGGTTGGTCAATTGCCCATCCAGGTATGAATGCACGGCAAACCAGATTGCGGCGCCGGCAACAACAACAACGCCCAGCATGATGAAAAACTGCTGCTGCTGCTGCTTGCGCCGCATCTCGCGATGCGGCAGCAGGTTGATGCGGGTCGTCATTTGTCGAACCTCCGCATGGCAAGTCCGCAGGCCACCATCAGCGACGGCGCATCCTGCTTCAGGCTTTTTTCACGGATGCGGTTGGACATTTCCATGCTCGAAAACGGATTGGCAACAGTGGTTTCCACCTGCGTGCGCTTGGCAACGGCTTCATCCATCCCGGGAATTGCGGCGCAGCCGCCGGAAAGCACGATGTGGTCAATCTTGTTGAACTGGGTCGACGAGAAAAAGAACTGGATGGCCCGCGCGACTTCCTGGCCAAGGCTGTCCATGAAAGGCAGCAGGACTTCTGATTCGTAGTTTTCCGGCAGTCCACCTGCACGTTTCGCCGCCTCGGCCTCTTCCGCCGAAAGGCCGAACTTGTTCTGGATTTCCTGGGTCAGCTGCACACCGCCGAAAGGTTGTTCGCGCATGTAAACCGACTGGTCGTTGCGCAGGACGCTGACGTTCATGGTCGAGGCGCCGATATCGACGACGGCGATATTGAGATCGCGACCGCGCTCCGGCAAATTCGATTCGATCAGCTCGAAAGCGGACTGGGCGGCAAAAAGATCCACATCCATCACGATGGCCTTGAGTCCGGCGCCTTCGGCAACGGCAACACGGTCCTCGATCTTGTCCTTGCGCGAAGCAGCGATCAGCACTTCGACGTCCTCGGGGCTGTTCGGAGCCGGGCCAAGGACCTGGAAGTCGAGATTGACCTCATCGATGGAAAACGGGATGTATTCGTTGGCTGCCCGCTCGACGTCCAAACCAAGGTCGTCTTCGTTCTGACCGGCAGGCACCAGGACTTTTTTGCTGATGACCGCCGCATTGGGCAGGGCCAGCGCGAGATTCTTGAAATTGCTGCCGAGTCGCTTGTGGC
>CAZSIR010000024.1:0-26701 GCA_964606765.1 uncultured Bordetella sp.
CCCATGCCCTTCACGCCCAGCGGGCTGATGGTGCCGAAGGTGGTGTGCTCGGCGATGGTGATGTCCTTGATCCAGCCGGCCTTGGGCATCGAATAATCCATGAAGCTGCCGGTGAGCAACTGGCCGGTCTCTTCGTCGTAGACGATGTTCTCGCCGAAAATCTGGCCCCAACCCTGCGCCACTGCGCCGTGCATCTGGCCTTCGACGATGGTGTGGTTGATCACGGTGCCGCAGTCATCAACCGTCACATACGAGGCGACGTCGGTGACGCCGGTCTGCGGATCGATTTCGACTTCGGCAATGTGGCAGCCGTTGGGGAAGGTCGAGCCGAATTTGCCTTCGCCGGTGACCGACAGCGGTTTTTTCGCGGCCAGTTCGCCCAGCGTGATTTTTTTGGTCGATTCCTTCGACTGGAATTCACCCTTGGCGTAAGCCACCTGTGAAGGTTCGACGCCGAGCTGTTCCGCCGCCAGCGGCGTGGCGACTTCAATCAGCTTTTTCGCCGCGATGTGGCATACGGTGCCGGCGCCGACGATGGTGCGCGAACCGCCGGTGTGGTTGCCGATCAGGCCTTTTTCGGCGATGCCCTGGCGCAGCTGGACGCGTTCCGCCGGGATGCCCAGCGCATCGCCGATGATCTGCGCGAAGGTGGTTTCATGGCCCTGGCCCTGGGAGTGCGAAATCGAAAACGCGGTGATTTTGCCGTCGCTGCCGACTTCGAGCAGCACTTCGTCCTTGGGGAACATGCCGGCGCCGGAATTCTCGATCACGGTGGAGAGGCCGATGCCGCGCAGCAGGCCGCGCTTTTCGGAAATCGTGCGGCGCTTGTCGAAGCCGGCGACATCGGCAATTTTCAGCGCCTTTTCGAGCACGCCGGGAAAATCGGCGATGTCGTACACCGATCCGGTCGGCGTCTTGTACGGGAATGCGTCTTTGGGGATGAAATTGCGTTTGCGGATTTCCGCCGGATCGATTTTCATCTGCGCTGCCGCTTCATCGACCAGGCGCTCAATCGTGTAGGCGATTTCGGGGCGCGCTGCGCCACGGTACGCCGACACCGGCACGGTATTGGTCAAGGCGACACGCCAGCGGCCAAACAATGCCGGGGTTTTGTAGACGCCGTTCAGGCAGGTCACCGGATTGCGCATCGGGCTCACCGGACCGGCGGGATGCAGATAGGCGCCGAGGTCGGCAATCCAGTCGAGGCGCATGCCGAGGAAACTGCCGTCCTTGTCCAGCGCCAGTTCGGCATCGATGTAGTTGGCGCGGCCGTGTGAATCGGACTGGAAGCCTTCGCTGCGCGTCGATACCCATTTCACCGGGCGGTTGAGCGCCTTGGCGGCGATCATCGCGGCGACGTATTCGGTATAGGCAATGCTGCGCTGGCCGAAACCGCCGCCGACTTCCTTGGCCTTGATCACCAGTTTGTCATCGGGCACGCCGGTGTAGGCGGCAATCTGCATGCGCATCATGTTGATGCCCTGCACGGGGGTATGCAGCGTGTACGCGCCGGTCGCCGCGTCATGCGCGACGAGGCAGGCGCGCGGCTCCATCGGATTCGGCGCCACGCGGGTGCAGTCGAGCCTGAGTTTGGTGACATGCGCCGCCTTGGCAAACGCGGCTTCCACTGCGGCCGCATCACCGGCTTCCTGCTCGAACACCAGGTTGCCCGGCACGTTGTCATGCAGTTGCGGCGCGCCGGCTTCCAGCGTGGCCCGCGGGTCCACGGTCACCGGCAGGTCTTCGTACTCGACTTCGATCAGTTCTGCGGCGTCCTGCGCCTGCAACGCGGTCTCGGCGACCACCATGGCCACGGTTTCACCGACAAAACGCACGCGTTCATGCGCCAGCACCGCGCGGTCCGGCAGGTTCGCCTTTTTGCCATCCTTGCCGGCGAAGGTCAGGAAACTCAGGGGTTTGACGTAACCGGCCTTGACCGCATCGGCGCCGGTGTAAACACCGAGCACGCCCTTGGCCTTGCGCGCGGCGTCGGTATTGATCGAAACAATTTTGGCGTGGGCGCGATCGGCACGCAGGAAGGCCGCGTGTGCCTGATTGGGCAGGCTCCAGTCGGCGGCGTAACAACCCTCGCCCTTGATCAAGCGCAGGTCTTCAAGACGGGACAGATGTGCCCCGCCGACTTCAAACATATGGTGATGGTCCATGACTATCCCCGGCACCGCATGCTGGACTCCAGCAGGCGCGCAGGCTCCTCGTGTGGAATAGCCCTTAGGATAACGCAAAAAAAGCGGCGGCAGGCCGCAAGCTGAAACTCTTCCCGGCTGCAAGCTGCCAATGCCCGGCAGACCGTCAGCTCACTGCGGTTCGATGCCGATTTTTTTGAACAGCGGTATCCATTTGCCGCGCTCGGACTTGATGTACGCGGCGAATTCCTCGGGCTTGCTGCCGATGGGATCGACGCCCAGGGCTGACAGCCTTTCCTTGACATCCGGCGCAAAGATCGCCTTCAGGGTTTCCTGCTGCAAACGATTGATCGTCGATTGCGGCGTGCCGGCGCGCACCCCCAGCCCGTTCCACGAAGTGGCGTCGTAACCGGTGACGCCGCCTTCGGCGATGGTCGGCAGATCGGGCAGCAGCGCGGACCGTTTGGCGGTGGTGATGCCCAGCGCGCGCAGCCGGCCGGATTTGACATGGCCGATCGAGGACGCAATCTGGTCGAAGGCGATCTGCACCTGGCCGCTCACCAGATCGCCCATCATCTGGCCGCTGCCTTTGTACGGCACATGCACGATGTTGATGTTGGCCAGCGCCTTGAACAGTTCCGCGGTGACATGCGTTGCGCCGCCGACCCCCGAAGTGCCGAAGGAATATTTCCCCGGCTGCGCCCTGGCCAGCGCCACCAGCTCCTTCACCGATTTTGCCGGCAAGGCGGATGGCACGATCAGAATCAGGGGCAGCGAACCGATCTGCGTCACCGGCGCCAGATCCTTCTCGGCGCTGTAGGGCAGCTTGGCGTAAAGATAATGGTTGAACGCCATGACGCCGGTCGTCGCCATCAGCACGGTGTAGCCGTCCGGGTTCGATTTGGCGACGATGTCGGCGCCGATATTGCCGCCGGCGCCGGAGCGGTTGTCGACGATCATCTGCTGGCCGAGGGCGGTGGTGAGTTTTTCGGCGAGTATGCGCGCCGTCACGTCGGTCGATCCGCCGGGCGCGAAACCGACAACCAGGCGCACCGGACGCTGCGGATAATCCTGCGCGGCGACAGCAATCCCTGCATTGGCCATGCAAACAAGCAGCGTGGCTGCGCGAATCAGGCTTTTCATGTGTTTTCTCCCTGTATAGGCCATCTGTCGCTAGCATACCCCAAGCCATGACATGTCCAGCCGGGCCGCGGCGGATGTGTTGCGCCGCCTTCACCGCTCGCGCAAAATGCCGCGACGATCCCCAGACCGCGAAAAGCCGCCGAACATGAAAAAAGACACCCTGCTGACTCACGTCGGCCGCGATCCCGCGCAATCCCGCGGCACCGTCAACACGCCGGTGTTCCGCACCTCGACCGTGGTATTCCCGGATCTTGAAACCTACGAGACCCGCGACCCCGACGATTACAAGAGCATGCGTTACGGCATCCACGGCACGCCGACCACATTTGCGTTCGAGGATGCCGTGGCAAAAATGGAAGGCGGCCACCAGGCGGTCGCCGTGCCGTCGGGACTGGCGGCCATCACCGCAGCCCTGTGCGCTTTCGTCAAAAGCGGCGACCACCTGCTGATGACCGACAGCGCTTATGCGCCAACGCGCATCTTCTGCGAAAAACAACTGCGCAAAATGGGCGTCGAGGTCGAGTACTACGATCCGCTGATCGGCGCAGGCATCCAAAGTTTGATCAAAAACAACACCAAGGCCGTGTTCTGCGAAGCGCCGGGCTCACTGACCTTCGAGATGCAGGACATCCCGGCGATTGCCGCGGCGGCGCATGCCCGCAACATTCCGGTGCTGGCAGACACCACCTGGGGCACGCCCTATTTTTTCCGTTCCTTCGAACGCGGCATCGACGTCTCGATCCACGCGGCAACCAAATATATCGTCGGCCATTCCGACGTGATGATGGGCCTCATCGTCACCAACGAACAATACTGGCTGCCGGTGCGTCGCACCGTCGCCGAATACGGCTTCTGCGTCAGCCCTGACGACTGTTATCTGGCGCTGCGCGGCTTCCGCACCATCGGCGTGCGCATGAAACAGCAGATGGCCAATGCGCTGGCCGTCGCGCGCTGGCTGGCCGCAAACTCCAAAGTGCAGCGTGTGCTGTATCCGGCGCTGGAAAACGATCCCGGACATGCCATCTGGAAGCGCGATTTCGACGGAGCGGCCTCGCTGTTCGGCGTCATTCTGCAAAAAGCCGATCGCCCCAGGGTCGCCGCTTTTGTCAACGCGCTGAAGCTGTTCGGCATCGGTTCCAGCTGGGGCGGCTACGAAAGCCTGGTCACCGCGCCGCATCCGGAAAAAATCCGCACCGCGACACAATGGAACCCCGGCGGACCGACCATCCGGTTGCACATCGGGCTGGAAGACCCCGCCGACCTGATCGCCGATCTCGAACAGGCGCTGCTGTGCCTGCGCTGACCGCGGTCTAGCGCAATTCGTCAACCGCGCGGGCGATGCGCCGCCCGCCTTCGATGACGCTGTCCAGCGCGTAAGCAATCGAAATCCGCATGTGCGGGCTGATGCCGTAGGCCGCGCCCTGCACCACCGCAACACCGGCGTGCTCAAGCAGGTAGAGCACGACGTCCTGTTCCTGCTTCAGCACTTTGCCGTCGGGCGTGCGACGACCCAGCAATCCCTCGACGCGGGGGAACAGGTAGAACGCGCCCTGCGGCCTGTCGCAGGCGATGCCCGGCACTTTATCGAGGATTTCGAGCAGGCGATCACGCCGCTCCTGGAAAGCAGCGGCGCGTTCGGCAATGAATTCCTGCGGCCCGTCCAGCGCTTCAACCGCCGCCCACTGGCTGATGGAATTGACGCCGGCCGTGCTCTGCGACTGCAGCTTGACCATGGCATTGATCATTTCACGCGGGCCTGCGGCGTAGCCCAGCCGGAAACCGGTCATGGCATAGGCCTTGGAAACGCCATTGACCGTCAAAGTGCGATCGGCCAGATCGGGGGCGACCTGCGCCATGGTGCAGAATTCGACGCTGTCAAAACGCAGGTGCTCGTAGATGTCGTCGGACAACACCCAGACCTGCGGATGGCGGCGCAGAACTTCCGCCAGCGCCAGCAGCTCGGCGCGGCTGTAGACCGCCCCGCTGGGATTGCCCGGCGAGTTGATCATCAGCCACTTGGTGCGCGGCGTAATCGCGGCATCGAGCTGGGAGGGCGTGATCTTGAAGCCGCTCCCGATCCCGCATTCAACAACCACCGGCCTGCCGTCAGCCACCAGTGTCATGTCCAGGTAGGAAATCCAGTACGGCGCCGGAATGATCACTTCATCGCCGGGATTCAGCGTCGCCTGCAGCGTGTTGTAGAGGATCTGCTTGCTGCCCGTGCCGACCATGATCTGGTCAGTGGAAAAATCCAGCCCGTTGTCGCGGATGAATTTGCGGCGCACCGCCTCCCGCAGTTGCGGAATGCCGAATATCGGCGGGTACTTGGTTTCGTTGCGCTCCAGCGCGGCCATCACGGCGCGTTTGACATGGGCGGGGGTGTCAAAATCGGGTTCACCGATGGTCAGCCCCACGATATCCCGGCCGGCCGCGCGCAATTCGCGCACTTTCTGCGCCGCCATCGTGCTCGGCGACAGATTGATCCTCGACAGACGGGATGAAAACTCGATCATGGCTGGCCGCACTCCGACAAAAGCAAGCGCGCATCATAGCCGCCCGCCCGACCGCCGGCAATGAACGCAAGCCGGCGCCAGGGGCATGCTGCCCGGCAGCAAAGCGGCAACTTTGGTTTAAACTGGACGCATTGGAGGATTGCGGATGAATGTAGGCTCCGAGCGCCGGGGAAATGTCATGGTCATAGCGGTCAGGGGCCGCATCGACCATTTGAACGCCTCCGCATTCCAGGAGTCGCTGAACCCGCATCTGCAGCACTGCCGCAGCGACGGCGACGGCGTCGTGCTTGATCTCTCCGGTCTCGATTACATCAGCAGCGCCGGCCTGCGCATATTCATGATTGCCGCGAAGCAGGCCCGCGCCCAGGGTGGCCGCATCGCCGTCGCGCAGATGCAGTCGCTGGTGCAGGAAATTTTCGAGATCAGCCACTTCCATCTGGTTTACGAAATATTCAAGACCACCGACGAGGCCGTCGCTGCGCTGGGACGGCAAACCGAAACCGCCGGCAGCTGACACGAAAGACCTTTTCATGCAGATCCGTTTCTGGGGCACCCGGGGTTCGCTGCCGGCGCCGCTGACCACCGCCGCCATCCACGAAAAACTCGCGGCGGCGCTGACCGCCGCACAAAACGTGAAGCTGGAAACGCCCGCGGCGATCGAGGATTTCATCGCGCAACTGCCCTTCAGCGTCAGCAGCACCTTCGGTGGCGATTCCTCCTGCGTCGAAATCATCGACGGCGGGGACAATCATGTGATCTGCGACCTCGGTTCCGGTGCGCGGCGTTACGGCGCCGCGATGCTCGGCCGTTACGGCCCGAAACAGCCGCAGACCTACCATGTGTTCATGTCCCATCCGCACTGGGATCACATCATGGGATTCCCGTTTTTCACCCCGGCGTTCATTCCCGGCAACCGCATCCTGATCCACGGCTGCCATGCCAACCTCGAAGCGGCCTTCCGGCGCCAGCATGGTGCGCCGTCGTTCCCGGTCGATTTCAACCAGTTGCCGGCGAGCATCGAGTTTGTGCAGTTGCAGCCCGGTGTCGCCTCCGACATCGCCGGCTACCGGGTCACGCCGCTGCTGCAGCGCCATGCCGGAGACTCTTACGGTTACCGCTTCGAGAAAAACGGCAAGTGCGTGGTGTACTCGACGGACTCCGAGCACCGCACCGAACAATCCGAGGAAACCGAAGCCTTCGCCAATTTTTTCCGCAATGCCGACCTGGTGATTTTCGACGCCATGTATTCACTGGCTGATGCGGTATCGGTGAAGGAGGACTGGGGGCACTCGAGCAATGTCATCGGCGTCGAGCTGTGCCAGCTCGCGGGTGCAAAGCGGCTGTGCCTGTTCCACCACGAACCGGTGTTCGGCGACGCGCAGCTCGAAGACATCCTGCGCCAGACGCGGCGGCTCGAAGAAATCACCCGCGACGGCGCGCCGCTGGAAATCATCACCGCCTACGACGGCCTGGTCGTGGATCTGTGATGACACCGGTCACCACCACCATTCGCGCGCGGCGCTGGCCGATCTGGATCACCGGCCTGACCATGCTCGGCCTGTTGCTGGCACTGCATGCGGCGTACACCCCCGCACACCGCACGCTGCAGCTCACCCTGCTCGATGCGTACCAGAAAACCTGGCCGCGCGAGCGCAAAAGCGCGCCCGCGGTCATCGTCGCCATCGACGAGGCCAGCCTCGCCAAATACGGCCAGTGGCCCTGGCCGCGTTCCGAACTCGCAAGACTGGTCAACGCCATCGGCGCATTGAAGCCCGCGGCCATCGGCATCGACATGCTGTTTCCAGAACCGGACCGTCATGGCGGAAACGGCACGGCGCCCGAAGGCACCACCAACGACCTGCTGTTTGCCACAGCGCTGCGCGACAACCGTGCGGTGCTCGCCATCGCCGGCACCGTCGCCGAAGGCACCAATCCGGGCGGCAGCTTCCCGCCGGTGCGCATCGAGGGCAGCGATCCACTGCTGCTGACGCCGCTGCTGCCGCAGTTCCGCTCCGTCATCCGCAGCACGCCCGTGCTCGACCGCGCCGCCGCCGGCCATGGCGTGATCAGTGCCGATGCACAGGACGGCATCACCCGCAACATTCCGCTGGCGGTCGCCGTGCAGGACGCCATCGCACCGACGCTGGCACTGGAAATGATCCGTGTCGCCGCCGCTGAAGCCGCGGTGCGGGTGCGCGCCAATGCCGACGGCCTGCTGTCGATCGGCACCGGCGACATCGCGGTTCCCGTGGACGCCGGCGGCCGGGCATGGATCCGCTACAGCCGCCATGATCCGGACCGTTTTGTTTCCGCTGTGGACGTCATCGAGGGCCGGGTGGATCCGGCACGAATCAACAGCAAGCTGGTGCTGGTCGGGTTGACCGGGCTGGCGCTGGTGGATTATCCGGCGACGCCACTCGACTCCAGCGTTCCGGGCACTGAAATCCACGCCCAGCTGATCGAAAACATTTTTGACGGCGAACACCTGACCCGTCCGCGCTGGGCGCGCACCGCGGAACTGCTGGCGCTTGCCTTGTGCGGCGCGTTGTTCGTGCTGCTGACGCCGATGGTGCGCCCGTGGATGGCGCTGACCGGCGCAGTGGCCATCATTGCGGCGCTGGCCGGCATCGGCGCCGGCGCATTCCGTCTCGGCGGCGTGCTGCTGGATGTCGCCTCACCGGCGGTGGCGCTGATGCTGGTGTTCATGACCACGATGGCAGGCAAGCTGATTGAAACCGAGCGCCAGCGCCGCCGGCTGCGCGAAACCCTGCAGGCCGAGCGCGAAGCCGCCGCGCGCCTTGCCGGCGAACTGGAAGCTGCACGCCGCGTGCAGACGGGCCTGCTGCCCGATCCCGCCCTGCTGCTCGCTGCAGAAAAACGCTGTGACATTGCGGCGTGGATGGCGCCGGCACGCGAAGTCGGCGGCGATCTTTATGATTTCTTCAAGCCGTCTGCGGACCGCCTGAGCTTCATGGTCGGCGACGTCTCGGGCAAGGGCCTGCCGGCCAGCCTGTTCATGGCCATCAGCAAGGCGCTGTGCAAAAGCGCCGCGCTGCGCAACGGCGACAGTGCGGCGCGGGTGTTGACGGAATCCAATGCCGAGATTGCGCGCGACAATCCGGAAGCGATGTTCGTCACCGCGGTGCTGTGCAGTCTCGACCTGCAGACCGGCGCGCTGCAATACGCCAATGCCGGCCATGACGCACCCCTGCTGATCGACAGCCGCGGCCGCCTGACCCGGCTGGATCAGGCGGGCGGCCCGCCGCTGTGCATGATCGACGACCATGTCTATCCCGACGCGGCCCATGCCCTTGCTGCAGGCGACACGGTGCTGCTTTATACCGACGGCGTCACCGAGGCCATGGACAGCGATAACCGCCTCTATGGCCGCGAACGGCTGTGCAGGGTGCTGGAAACGC
Source organism: uncultured Bordetella sp. (assembly GCA_964606765.1). GTDB lineage: Bacteria > Pseudomonadota > Gammaproteobacteria > Burkholderiales > SG8-41. Next base: position 9,220 of record CAZSIR010000024.1, read on the forward strand.
TGCCAGCCGGCGCCACATGCGCAGACATCATTGCAGCGGTGCGCGAGGACCTGAAGCGCTTCGGCGCGGTGGAGCGGCTGGCCGATGACATCACGCTGCTGGCCCTGCGCTGGCTCGGGCCGTCGCGGTAATCACCGGCACCGGTCGTCGGCACAACACCGGCAAAACACTAGCGGATATTGATTTCGACGCGGCGATTGCGGGCTTCGGCCACTTCGTCTGCGGTCGCCACCAGCGGCTCGCGTTCACCGCGGCCGGCCACGCTGATCGCGCGTTCCGCGACGCCGCGCTTGATGAAATCGGCCCGCACGCGCTCGGCGCGCTGCAGGGACAGCTTGTCGTTGTATTCCACTGCGCCGACGCGGTCGGTATGGCCGATCACGGTGATTTCGGCGGCAGGCCGCTTTGCCAGTTCGCGCAATGCCGTTTCGATGGTCTGCCGTGATTCCGGCGTGTATTCGTCGCGGCCTTCGAGGAAGTTCAGGGTGTAGGACACCGGCGGCGGCGGCAGTGCCTTGGCCGTTTCACCGAAAGTCTGCTGCACCTGCGCGGCGCTGGAACTGGCGACCACCGGCGCGGCATTGCCGGTCGCCGTGGCCGATGCGTAGGCGTTGTTGATGACGGTCTCGCCCTGCGCCGATTTGACGCTGACGGCCCCCACCTTGCCGTCGGCGCCTGGCACCAGCACTACCAGGGTTTTCGGCTGCGGCGCAGCCACTGCGGGCGGTTGCGGTTTTTCCAGCAGGAGGACCACTGCCGCCAGCGCCGCAATGACGACAAAAGTCGCGCCAAAATCATTCAGTCGCATGGGATGTCTGTGTGTCAGTCAGTGACCTGGACATGAAACTCGGTGCCGCGCGCACCCAGCACCGAGGTCGGCGTGATCACGCGGACGGCGTCGGGTGACTGTTTGGCCAGCTTGCCGGACACCATCGACAGGGTGCCGCGCTTCAGCCCTGCATCCAGCTGGCCCTGATGCGTGGTGGAATTGAATGCAAAACGCTCGATGACCAGCGTGCTGTTGGGTCCGGCCGACAACAGGGTGTTGTCGAGCAGCGTGACGCCGACGGAAGATCCGGCGCCCGTTTTCAGGGTGTCGGACTGCATGACCCGGGCGCCGATGACCGCCGGCATGCTCTTGCCGTCACGCTCGAGCGTGACCGTACCATTGACCACCTTGATCTGTCCCGCATCTTCGGCCGCCATCAGCGGCGCTGCAGTCAACAGGACAAATGTCACAGCCGCACCCGCCAGAATCCGGTTCAACATGATGTACTCCCTTCAAAAGGTCCAGAACGCCGCACCGCCCCCTATGACGGATGATTATAATCCGCTCATCCCTTCAATGCCCGGCCTGTTGCCGGCCACCGGCTGATTCATGTCAGAGACAGCACTGCAGCGATTTCCCGCACTGATGGAGGCCTTTGACGCCATCCGGGAACACCTGGAAGGCCGTGTTTCCGCGCTGGGCTGGAAACCCGACGACATCCACCGCTGCACCCTGATTCTTGAGGAATTATTCACCAACTCGGTGAAATACGGGGCCCCCGCCGGCAACGACAATCATGTCTATCTGGGCATCGTATTGGCCGCCGACCGCTCGATCGCACTGACCTACGAGGATCGCGCGCCGCAATATGATCCTTTTGCCGAGGTTTCGACTGCGCATCTGAACCCGAACATCGACAAGCGCGGCATCGGCGGACTGGGTGTGCCCCTGATCCTGCGCCTGACTGAGCAGGCACGCCATGTTGCGCTGCCGGTCGGCAACCGCATCACGCTGATATTCCGTCCACGCTGATTTTCCCGCCGCGGGAGGCATCGGCACCCAGCAAAAAGGCGCTCCGTGGAGCGCCTTTTTTGTTGCGGAATGCCGGGGCGGGTTACTTGGCTGCACCCTTCCTTTTGTTTTCCTTCATCCAGATATAAGCGGCGAAACCGCCGATCATGCCAACCATCACGACGGCAAACAGGATCAGCCCCGTGGGATCAGCATCAAGCTGCGGGGGGGCGGCGGCGACCTGGTCGTCGGCAATGGCCAGCAAGGGCAACAGTGACAGTGCGAGGGCGGAAACAATCTTGTTCATGGCGGACTCCTTGAGTACGTGGGTGGTTTCGGACTTGCCGCGGCCACTTTTCTCAACCAAAGCAGCGTCAGCATGGACGCCATGTTCCGCCCTGCCGCTTGCGCTACGCTTACTCCACCTTGCTGCAGGCTTACGGATATCCCGGAAAAATGCCGGATGCGGCGCAATGCGGACTTTGATGCCGGATCATCCGCCGGAATCCCGGCATCGCCGGCAGGCCTGCCGCCGCCTCAGAAATAGCCATCCATCATTTTGTCCACCCAGGCCGGCAGGCGCACATCGTCCTTGCGCTCAAATGCGGGAATATAAGGCTTGATGTCGAGCACCGGCGTGCCATCCAGTGCATCGAGGCCGCGCACCACAATGCCCTTGTCATCGACGCTGACCAGCGTCACCGCCGTCACGCCGATCGGGTTGGGGCGGAATTTAGTGCGCTGCGCGAATACACCCACCGGTGCAAGGTCTTCCATGCCGCGGGGATTGCGCGCCAGCTGTTTTGCCGGATCAAAGGCGGGAATCCGGTCGAGATGAAAAACCACCATCACGTGTGAAAATTCACCAAGGCCGGCCAGTCCCTTGACATACAGGGGATCCAGCTCGATGCGCGACTCGACATTCGCCCAATGACCGGCGGACATCTCGGTGCGGTCGCTGCGTACCTGACCTACGGGTTCAAACTGTGCCATGAACGGCCCTTCCCTGTTTTTCTGTTTTCCTGCCATGTTGATTGACCGGCACCGGCCCCTCCCTGCGCAGCCACCGCAGGGAACTCCGTCCTCCACAGCCAGTCAATATTGTACCGCCTCTGGTTTCCCCTACTTAAAGGCCGCCCATGAACCTCACGCTCGGACTGACGCCGTTGGTTTCGCTGATTGCCGGAATCCTGATTCTGATCATTCCGCGGCTGCTGAACCTCATCGTCGCCTTTTATCTGATTGCCATCGGGCTGATCGGTTTGTTCGGCGCCGGCAGCTTTCATTTCTGACCATGATCAAGTGACGGAGCCGCAAAAATGCTGGTGACATTCCGCAGCAAAGCCTGGAGCAACATCACGATGCTCGGTGATGTCGCCACAACCCTGCTGCAAATGACCGGACACAGCGGCACGATACCCGGCGCGCTGCGCGCCGCGGACATTCCCCGGGCGATCACCCGGCTGCGGCAATCGCTTGCCGCCGTGCCTGCCGGAGAAAAAAAACCTTCGGACGCCGACCAGGATGATGCCGAACCGCCGGTAAGCCTGCACGCACACGCGCATCCCCTGCTGCAACTGCTGTCCGCCGCCGATCAGCAGCAATGCGATGTCCTGTGGGACAAGGGTGCGCCGCTGGTCTGAAGCTTCATCCTGCAACAACCATCACTGCGGCAAATCCAGAGTACAAAAACAAAGGGCCGGCTTGCGCCGACCCTTTGCATGCAACTTGGTAGGAGGTGCGAGATTCGAACTCGCGACCAACGGATTAAAAGTCCGCTGCTCTACCGGCTGAGCTAACCTCCCAAAAAGGGGCGAATTTTAACCGTGACGGACATGGGGGTCAACCAAATGACCACGGTCCCGGCATGAAAGGCTCAGTCCTCGCGCAACATGCGCCAGTACTGGACTTTCATGGTGACGGCGGCGCCGAGCACAATGGCGAAAAAAGTCAGTATCGAGCCCAATGCAAGCGTTGACATGCCGGTAATGGCCTGTCCCACGGTGCAGCCCATGGCCAGTACACCGCCGACGCCCATCAACGCGCCGCCCGCCGCGTGGCTGGCAAAATCCCCAAGCGAAACAAACCACTCGAAGCGAAAACTCCTGGTCAACAGGGCATAAATGAATGAGCCAATGATGACGCCGGCCAGCGCAACCACGCCGAAGTTGATCAATGTGGTCGTGCCCGGGCTCAACAGGTAACGCAGGCTGTCGCCCATCGGGCTGATGAAGGTGTAGGACTGGACCTGGACGCGGCTCGGTACTTCGCTGGCAAATTCGGCGTACTCCTTCCACGACTGGCCCAGCGGACCGCCGGTCAGGTACCAGCCCGCCAGCACGGCCAGGCCTATCGCCGCGCCGCCCAGCAGGTTGTCGGCACTGCCGCGAAAATCCGCCGAGCGGAATACAAAAACAAACATTGCAGCGGCGATGGCCAGGGCCACAGACGCACTCAGGCCGCGCGACGCCGCGCTGCCGGACACGCCGGCCAGCACCGTGCCGAGTTCCTGCGTGTTCATGCCGTGACGCGCAAGGTCGATGGCGGTCGCCGATACCCAGGGATGAAAAAACCGTTCATAGAACGGTGTCCAGATCATCAGGTAGGCCATCACCGACGCAATCACCAGCACCAGCAGCGATTTCAGGTTGCCGGCGCCAACGCGCACCAGGGTCTTGTTGCCGCAGCCGCTGGCGAGCGTCATGCCGATGCCGAACAGCGCGCCGCCGACGAGATAACGCAGCGCACTGAAATTGGCATTGCGGTACGGCGGGAAGGTCTCGCCCGAGAGACTGATGATGCCTGCCGCTTCCATCGCCGCAACGCCGCTGATCGCAATCGCCATCGCGAACAGCCAGGCGCGCATGCGCCCGCTGTCGCCGATGTTGATCCAGTCGGACACCGCGCCCATGGTGCAGAAATTGGTTTTGTTGACAATCGCACCGAGCACGACGGCGATGGCAAAAACCGCCGTCAGTAGCTGATGATGTACGTTGAACTCCACTGCCGTCCTCCTCTGCGCCTGCTGCTGTCAGCCGCGAGTCTACTGCCCGCCCGCAGATTAATTGTAAATATTTGATTTTATTGAATTATTTGTAAATGGTGGGATCCGGCACCGCCGCCTGTTCAAAACCCGCCCGGCGCAGGCGGCAGGAATCGCAGACCGCGCAGGCGCGGCCCTGCGCATCGGCCTGGTAGCAGGACACGGTCAGCGCGTAATCCACACCCAGCGCAATGCCGCGGCGGATGATCCCGGCCTTGCTCATCTCGATGATCGGCGTGTGCAGTTGCAGGGGACGGCCCTCGACCGCGGCCTTGGTGGCGAGATTGGCCAGCGCCTCGAAGGCACGCATGTATTCCGGCCGGCAATCCGGATAACCGGAATAATCCACGGCGTTGGCGCCAAAATAAATATGCCCGGCTTTGCTGACCTCGGCATGGGCCAGTGCCAGCGCCAGCATGATGGTGTTGCGTGCCGGTACATAAGTCACCGGTATCCCCGGCTGCACGCCATCCACCGGCACCGCAATCGCCGGATCGGTCAGCGCCGAACCGCCAACCGTGCCGAGGTCGATGCGCACCACCTTGTGCGCGACGGCGCCCAGCGCCCTTGCCACGCGGGCTGCCGCATCCAGTTCGGAACGGTGGCGCTGGCCGTAATCGACGGAGAGGCAGTAGCAGTCATGGCCCGCCTCCCTTGCGATGGCAAGCGTGGTGGCGGAATCCAGTCCGCCGGACAGCAACACCACAGCCCTCGATTTGATCGTGCCCAATGTCCGTCCCGTTCAGTGCCCCGGGGTTTCGCCCCACAGCAGCTTGTGCATCTGCAGCTGCATGCGCACCGGCAGGCGGTCGCGCAATATCCATTCGGCAAGCAGGCGCGGCTCAAGCCCGGCATGCACCGGCGAGAACAGCACCGGGCACAGTTCATTGAGGCGGCGCGCCTGCAGTTGCTGCTTCGCCCAGTCGTAGTCCTGCACGTCGCAGAGCACGAACTTGATTTCGTCATGCGGCGTCAGGCTTTGCAGGTTGAGCCACAGGTTGCGCTCACACTCGCCGGACCCCGGCGTCTTGATGTCGAGGATTTTCGAGATGCGGGCGTCGACGCCGGACACGTCAATCGCGCCGCTGGTTTCCAGGGAGACCGAATAACCGGCATCGGCAAGCTGGCGCAGCAGTTGAAGCGCATGTTTCTGCGCCAGCGGTTCGCCGCCGGTCAGCGTCACATGACGCGCACCGTGCATGGCGACGCGTTCAAGGATGGCGCCCAGCGTCATGGACTCACCGCCGTGGAAGGCATAGGCGGTGTCGCAATATCCGCAGCGCAGCGGGCAACCGGTCAGCCGCACGAACACCGTGGGCAGGCCGACGCGGCTGGTTTCACCCTGCAGCGAGAAAAAAATTTCGGTGACGCGCAGGGTCGCGATGGCCGGTCCGGCCAGCGCGACCTGCGCCATGACATTCGTGTTCACCGCGGGATTTTACCGGTAAGACCGGCGGCCTGTGCTGCCTAGCGCAGATTGGCGACCCGCCGCCGCGCCTTCTCGGCGGCATCGGAAGCGGGATAACGCGCAATCAGTCCGTCCATGCTCTTGCGCGCAGCCGCGGTGTCGCCGGATTCCAGCTGCGAACTGGCGAGATTGAGCAGGGCGTCGGGCACCGAAGAACTGTCGGGATAGGCGGACAGCAGTTTCTGCTGGCTGGCGATGGCATTTTTGTAGTCACGCAGATTGAAGTGGGAATCGCCAATCCAGTACTGGGCGCGCGGCGCGAGCGTGCTTTTCGGGTACTTCGCGAGGAATCCCTGGAAAGCGGTGATGGCACCCTGGTAGTTGCCGATGCGGCGCAGCCCCTGCGCAGCCTCATAGGCTTCATTCTCGGCTGTCGCCACCGTGGCCGCCGCGCCTGTTTTTGCCGGTTCGGCAGCGACAGGAGCGGGACCGCCCGCAGCAGGGGCGCCGCTGCCCCCGGGCTGTTCAAAACGCCGCAGTCGCTGGTCGAGATCGACATACATGTCGCGCTGGCGCTTGGATACGCCCTCGACATTGTTGCCGAGGACTTCGATCTGCCCGCGCAGGCCGCGGATTTCCTCGCGCAATTTTTCGATTTCCGTCGCCAGCGCCAGCACGGACTGCGCCCGTGCATCGTCCTCGATTTTGGCGAGGCGCGACGTCATGCCGTCGGCCTGCTGGCGCAGTTCGTCTATCCGTTTCTGCTGGTCGGCAATCTGCTTGCGGGCGATTTCGTCGTCAAACAGGCCGGCGGCGGACGGCGCAGCCGCCAGCACGCCACCGCACAGGGCCAGCGTGCAGAGCAGCGCGCGCAGATGCCTGGTCAAAGAACGCCGCATCAGTGTCTGCAGGATCAATCGTTGGGGTAAACCAGGTCAGCGCGCCGGTTTTCGGACCAGCTCGCCTCGTCATTGCCGGTGGCCTTCGGCTTTTCCTCGCCGAAACTGACGGTTTCGATCTGGTCTCCCTGCGCACCCAGCAGCGTCATCATCTGCTTCACTGCATCGGCGCGGCGCTGGCCGAGCGCAAGGTTGTATTCGCGGCTGCCGCGCTCATCGGTATTGCCCTGCACGGTCATTTTCACCGCGCGGTTCTGCTGCAGGTAGCGTGCGTGCGCCGAAACCAGCGGCTTGAACTCTTCCCTGACCACGTTGCTGTCGAGCTCGAAATAAACGCTGCGCTTGGACAGGACGTTGGCGGGATCCTTCAGCGGGTTGCCGGAAACGGCATTCGGATCCAGCGGCTTGGTGGTCGGTCCGGTGCTCTGCGTCTGGGGTTTTTGCTGCCCCGCAGTTGAGGCCCCGCGGTCTTCAACCGCGGCGGCATCCTGCTCCTTGGTCGGGGTGCTGCTGCAGGCGGCGAGGATGGTTGTTGCCAGTACTGCCAGTAGTAAGCGTTTCATGATTCAGCTCCTTGTCGTAGGTGTCGTTAGGGTGGTTTGGCTGAGGAATACGGACTTATTTATTGACCACGGGACTCCACGCAGGTTCACGCGCATCCCCGACATCAGCGGTGAATCTTTGCTTGATGCGACCGTCGCTGGAAACGGCGGCCAATATACCACGCCCCCCCAGCACGGTCGCATAGAGGATGATCTTGCTGTTGGGGGCAAAACTCGGCGATTCATCGTTGCCGCTGTCGGTCAGCACCTGCACCTGGCGCGTCGCGAAATCCTGCACGGCGACATTGAAGCGTCCGCCGTTGCGCTGGATGAAGGTGAAGCTCTTGCCGTCGGGACTGTGTCGCGCCGAAACGTTGTAGCTGCCTTCGAAGGTGACGCGCTGCGGCGCGCCGCCGCTGACGGGAATGCGGTAGATCTGCGGGCCGCCGCCACGATCGGATGTAAACAGGATGGACTGGCCGTCCGGGGAAAAATCGGGCTCGGTATCAATGGCGTTGCTCTGCGTCAGCCGCGCAGGCGGGCCGGAACCATCGGCATTGATCAGGAACAGCTGCGAGCCGCCGTCACGGGTCAGCGTGACCGCCAGGCGCCGGCCATCCGCCGACCAGGCCGGCGCGCTGTTGCTGCCGCGAAAGGCGGCGACCGCCTGACGGCTGCCGGTGGTCAGCGACTGCACATAAACGACCGGCTTTTTCTGCTCGAACGAGACATAGGCCAGTCGCGTGCCGTCGGGCGACCACGCCGGTGAAATGATCGGCTCATTCGAGGTCAGTACGCTCTGCGCGCCAAAACCGTCGGCATCCGCGACGTGCAGCTCATAACGCGCGCCGCGCTTGACGACATAAGTGATGCGGGTTGCGAACACACCGGGGTCGCCGGTGAGTTTTTCATAAATGACATCGGCAATCTTGTGCGCGGTCAGCCGCAGCTGGCTTTCGGTGGCGAAATAGACGAAACCGGCGATCTGCGTCTGTTTCACGGCATCCATGACCCGGAAACGGATGTCATAACGGCCGTCAGCCGCCTTGGTGACCGAGCCGATGACCACGGCGTCGGCGCCGCGCGCGCGCCATTGCGGGTAATTCACCTGCTCGGGCTCGTACGGCACCGGATTCATGCCGCCGGCATCCACCACCTTGAACAGCCCGCTGCGCGCCAGATCGGCAGCCACCACCGGCGTCAGGCGCTGGCTCAGGCCTTCTTCCGCGCGAAACGGCACGATGGCCACCGGAATCTGGCTTGCGCCGCCGCCGATGACCTCGATGCGCAGCTGGGCGGAAGCCAGCCCGGCCATCAGGAACAGGCTGCAGAACAACAGTAACTGTCGGGATATTTTCATTTTTGTTTGATTGGACTCTGCTGTTGTGACCGTCTGGCCGCGCTCGGGTTCCTCGGGATTATCGGCTGGGAATATTACTGGACGGGTCTGAAAGCCATCGTAAAGCGCCGGAAGTAGCGCTGGAACTGTTCGCCGCCGGGAACAACCAGTGGCTGCGCCTTGATGATGGCGCTTTCAACCGCGGCGTCGTAGGCCTTGTTGCCGCTGCTTTTGCTGATCCGCACATTCAGGACCTCGCCCCCCGGCAGCAACGTCACCTCAACCTCGGCTTCGGGATTGCCCTGGATGCTGGGTGGCACCAGAACCAGCGGCTTCACCTTGTTGCGTATGCCGCTCATGTACTTGTCGATCTCGCGCTGCGCCGCGGCGGCCTGCTGCGCAGCGAGCGCGTCACGCGCCTTCTGCTGATCCAGCGCCAGTTTTTTCTCCGCGGCCTCGACGGCCTGTTTTTCAGCCTGCTTCTTTTTCAGCGCTTCGGCTTCAGCGCGTTTCTTTTTTTCGGCCGCTTCCTCGCGCGCTTTTTCCGCCGCGATTTTTTTCGCTTCAGCCGCCTGCTGCTCCTTCAGCTTGCGTTCCTTTTCCAGCTTTTCCTTCAGCGCAATGTCCGGTTTGGGTGCGGGCGCAGGCTCCGCTTTCGGGGGGGGCGGCTTGACCTCCAGTTTGGGCGCGGGCGGCGGCGGTTCCGGTTTCACCACCGGCTGCGGCGGCGGCTCCACTTTGGGCGGCGCCACGGTCGGCAGGTCGCGCCAGAGATCCACCACCACCGCGGTGTCCACCTGCTTGTGCTGCCAGCTGACGCCGAACACCAGCAGGATCAGGAACAGCACATGCGTCGCAAAGGCCAGCCCGCCGGCGAGGGCCTGATCGCGGGGGTTGATGGCGGCCGCTGTCATCTAAATCGTCATTTAATTGCGCGGACGCGCCAGCAGCCCGACTTTCTGCACCTGGTTCTGCTGCAGCATGTCCATCACTTCCAGCACGGATTCGTAGCGCACGTCCTTGTCGGCGGCAATCACCACCGGCTGATCCGCATTGCGCTTCTGTTTTTCCCTGATCGCCGCAAGAAGCTGGTCACGGTTCACCTTGCGCTCGGCCGTGCCCTGGTCGCGGTCGCGCAGCGAAAGATTGCCGTTCTTGTCCACGGAAACCTCCAGCGGCGCCACCGGCGGGGCCGAGGTCTTGCCGATCGACGGCAGCTCGACCTGTCCGGGATTGATCAGCGGCGCGGTCACCATGAAGATCACCAGCAGCACCAGCATCACGTCGATATAAGGCACGACGTTGATCTGGTTCATCAGCCGGTGGCCTTTGCGCTTTTCGATCAGCATGTTCCGGTCCGCACTAATGCACCTGCCGCTGCAGGATGTTGGAAAACTCTTCGGTGAAGGAGTCGAATCGTATGGCCAGGCGGTTCACGTCGCCGGCAAAGCGGTTGTAGGCCAGCACCGCCGGTATCGCCGCGAACAGGCCGATGGCGGTGGCAATCAGCGCCTCGGCGATGCCCGGCGCGACATGGCTCAGCGTCGCCTGCGCCACATTGGCCAGGCCGCGGAAGGAATTCATGATGCCCCATACCGTGCCAAGCAGGCCGATGTACGGGCTGACCGAGCCCACCGAGGCGAGGAAGGAAAGCGAGGACTCCAGCTTGTCCATTTCGCGCTGGTAGGTGGCACGCATCGCGCGCCGCGTGCTGTCCATCAGCGCCGCGACATCGGTGCCGGGCTCGCGCCGGTGCTTGGTGAATTCACGGAACCCGGCCTCGAAAATGCGCTCCAGGCTGCCGGCGGAATCGCGCGCATTGACCGCGCGCTGGAACAGGTCCTTCAGGTCGGCCCCGCTCCAGAACTGGCGCTCGAATTCCGCCGTCTGCCGGTCGGCGCGGCGCAGCGTGAACACCTTGAGGAATATGTAATACCAGGAAAACAGCGAGGACAGCAGCAGGATGGCCATCACCAGCTGCACCGGCACGCTCGCCCCGGTGATCAGGCTGAGCACGGACATGTCATGCGTAAGAGTGGCGTTCAATTTCGCTTTCCCGTTGTTTCTGTCGTTTCTATTCTTGTGCGCATCACGTCGGGCATGCGTGCCGGCCTGAAGGTATCGGTGCTCACGCACACCACCTCGACCCCGGCCCGCGCGATCTCCTCGTCCCCGCGCAGCACCTGCTGCAAAAACCGGATGCGGCTGCCGCCGACGTTAACGGCTTCCACCGTGACCTGCAAGCTGTCGTTGAACCGCGACGGTTTGAGGTAATCGATGTTCACGGACCGCACCACGAACAGCACCCCATGCTGCGCCGCCATTTCCGGTTGCTCGAAACCCATCGCGCGCAGCCACTCGGTGCGGGCGCGCTCCATGAAGCCGAGGTAATTCGCGTAAAACACCACGCCGCCGGCGTCGGTGTCTTCGTAATAAACGCGGATGGGCCAGGAAAAGGGTTGGGGTTGCGCTGTTGTACCGGCCGCAGCGACGGTCGAAATGCCGATGGAAGTCCGGGGGGAGCGTTTTTTCAAATTAATCAATTAAATCAAATATTTATATAGAAATTCCAGTGAAGCAGCGCGGCCGGCACCTAATGCATGATCTCGCGACACCCGGCGCAGGGCGACGGCACCCGGCCCCGGCCCAGCTCGTCAGCCAGCGCGCGGATCGACGTAAACGCGGACGCGTCCTTGATGAAGCAACAAGGCAGTTCGGTGCCGGTGATGTCATAAAAACGCATTACCGGCGCATGCAGGAACCGGCACTGGTAATGATAGCGGCCGACGGGGAAAGCACGCTCCGGATAGCGGCGGGCATAATCGTCTTTTGTCTGTAGGGGCTGCACGATGTGCTGATGGAGACGCTTCTGCGCAAGGAAGTTCCGCAACGCAAGCAGATCCTGCCCGTAATCCACCGTCATGATGCGTATCCGCTCCGGCCCCATGGCGGCAAGCAGGTATTCGAGATTGGCCAATACCCGGTGCAGCTTCAGGCGGCCGATGCGGGTGGCCTCCGTTTCGTCCAGGGTATCAATGGATACGCCGACGTTCGGCAGTTCCGCCGCCATGCGCGCCACGTCAATCTCGTAACCGTTGGTGATCGTCGTCGGCACGAATCCGCGCGCCCGCACCCCGGCCGTCATGTCCCAGAAGCGCGGATGCAGGGTCGGCTCGCCTTCACCCTGCAATGACACGACATGAAGGCCAGAAGGGATGCCGGCCAGTATTTTTTCGAACACCGGCCAGTCCATGTGCCGCTGCGCCATGTTCCGTCCGGCGCAGTAAAAACAGCTGAAAGTGCAGTGCGTGGTGACTTCGATCTGGAAGAGCATCACTCGTTCCAGAGATCGCCGATGCCGGCCCTCGCAGGCTGGCCCAGACCGAAATGACGATAAGCCGCCGCCGTCGCGACGCGTCCGCGCGGCGTGCGCTGCAGATAACCCTGCTGGATCAGGTACGGCTCCAGCACGTCTTCGATCGTGTCGCGTTCTTCGCCGATCGCCGCAGCCAGGTTTTCGACGCCGACCGGTCCGCCGCCGAACTTGTCGATCACCGCCTGCAGCAGCTTGCGGTCCATCACGTCGAGGCCGACCGCATCGACGTCGAGCATTTTCAGCGCATCATCCGCGACCGCCCTTGTCACCCGTCCCGCGGCACGCACCTCGGCAAAATCGCGCACCCGCCGCAGCAGGCGGTTGGAGATGCGCGGCGTGCCGCGTGAACGGCCGGCGATCTCGCGCGCGCCCTCCGCATCCACGGCAACCTCCAGCAGCCGTCCCGAGCGCTCGACAATGCGCGTCAGTTCATCCGTGGTGTAAAACTCCAACCTCGCAACAATGCCGAAGCGGTCGCGCAGCGGATTGGTCAGCATGCCGGCGCGGGTGGTGGCGCCGACCAGCGTGAACGGCGGCAGGTCGAGCTTGACCGAACGCGCCGCCGGGCCCTCGCCGATCATGATGTCAATCTGGAAATCCTCCAGCGCGGGATAGAGGATTTCCTCCACAACCGGCGACAGGCGGTGGATTTCATCAATGAACAGCACATCGTTCGGCTCGAGATTGGTCAGTATCGCCGCAAGGTCGCCGGCGCGCTCCAGCACCGGGCCGGAGGTATGGCGCAGGTTGACGCCCATTTCGCGCGCGATGATGTGGGCCAGCGTGGTCTTGCCGAGTCCCGGCGGCCCGAACAGCAGCACGTGGTCCAGCGGTTCGCTGCGCCTGCGCGCGGCCTCGATAAAGATCGACAGCTGGCCGCGGATTTTTTCCTGCCCGACATATTCGTCCAGCGCCTTGGGCCGCAGCGCGCGCTCGAACACCTCCTCCTGCGCGGATGCGGGAGCCGCTGCGATCAGGCGGTCGGTTTCAATCATTCACGCCACTCTTGGTTTGTCATTTTTTTGACAGCAGCTTCAGGGCCTGGCGGATGCCTTCGGTCACCGACACTTCGGCCGGCAGCTGTCCGACGGCCCAGCTCACTTCCCGGTCATTGTAGCCAAGCGCGCTCAGCGCATTGACAATGTCGCCGGTACCGGGCGCCCCCGCGCCGCCCGCCGGCAGATCACCGGCCTTGAAATCGAGGCGGTCGCGCAGCTCCAGCAGCAGGCGCTCCGCGGTTTTTTTGCCGATGCCGGGAATCCTGGTCATGCGCGCGATGTCCTGCCCGCGCACCGCCTCGCGCAACTCGGCCACCGACAGGCCGGACAGCACCGACAGCGCGGTGCGCGCCCCGATACCGGAGATTTTGATCAATTGCCGGAACAACGCGCGTTCGGCCTCGGTGGCAAAACCGTACAGCAGGTGTGCATCCTCGCGCACGATCAACTGGGTGTGCAGCGTGACTTCGGCGCCCGTCGCCGGCAACTGGTAAAGCGTGCTCATCGGCACATCGATTTCATACCCGATGCCGTTCACGTCCACCGTGATTTGCGGCGGTTGTTTCGACAGCAGACGTCCTGATACGCGGCCGATCATGAGCGGGGCCCGGCTCCTTCTGCGGCTAAGGCTTCGATGCGGGCAAGCGCCCGGTCCGTCATTGTACCAACAGCAGGCCCGGCATGACGCTGCGCGAGAACCAGCGCACAGCGGCGGTGACCCTCATCACCCAGCATCGCACCCAGTTCAGCGGCAATGTCCGGCGCCTTGTCATCCGGGTGCACGACGCGCCCGGCGCCGATGCGTTTCACTGCCAGGCCCATCAGGTAATGCTCGAGATGCTTGGGCAGCACCAGCACCGGTCGGCCGCCCTGCAGCATGCCCAGCGTGGTGCCGACATTGCCGTGGCAAACGCAGATTCCGCACTCCGCCACCACGCGGCGGAAATCCAGCAATTGCGGCGCAAACTGCAGCCGTCCGCCGGCATGACGCGCGGCCAATGCAGAGGCATCACCCAGCACATGCACCAGGACCGGCGCGCCGCTGGCCGCCAGCGCCTGCAATGCGCGATCGGCATGGCTGTAATCCGCATGCAGGTAGGCAAATACCCGTTCGCCCTCCCCTTCGGGCCACACCGGCACGGCAGCCCCGGTCGACAGCGACTGCAGGCCGAGGTAGTCGTCCGGTGAGCGCGCGACATAGGCATCCAGTTCGGGTGTACCGGAAAAAAAACAGGCCGCGCCGGAAAAAATATCCTGCATTTCGCGCAGCCCCCGCCCCTGCGGCAGCACCTGATTGATCACCTCAAGCACGCGGCGGTCGCTGTCGGCGAGACGCGCAGGCGGCACCTCCAGCCATGGCCGCATGTTGGGTACGGGTGCAGCGGGCGGCGGCACATTGAAGGTGCTGCCGATGACTGCGCGCGCAATGCCAAGATCGCGCGCAGCAAGCAGGGCGCTGGGCGCATGATCGGCAATCACCAGGTCCGCTTCCACGGACCGCATCAGCGTGCGCCAGGCGACCAGCATCGCGCGCAGCATCGGCGGCTCCAGATACCCGTAACGCATCAGTATTTCGGTGTGGCTCAGCGGCGGCTCCTGCAGGCCGCCATAGGTATTCAGGCATAGCGGCGCCTGGTGCAGTCTGACCGGCAGTGTGCCGATGGCCTGAGCGGCAGCGGCGATTTCGCGGGCGGCAATATGCAGCGTGTGGCCGCGCTCCAGCAGGCGCGGCGCCAGCCCGAGGAAGGGCCCGAGGTGGCCGAAACCCGTGCCCAGTTCCCAGGCCAGCAGGATGCGGCTCATGCAACTGGGGACATTCTGCAGTTTTCGATGCGGCCCACGGCGTGATCAAGCAGCGCGTCAACTGACGGCGTGCTGCAGCGCTGCGCCCATGCATGGGCTTGCCGCGCAAACGCCGGATCCGCCAGTACTCTGGCCAGGCTACCGGCAATGTCCGGCATTTTTGATTCGGGATGCACGACCAGTCCGACGCCGAGCTTCTCGACATTGCGCGCGAGCAGGAATTGCTCCAGCTGCGAAGGCAGCAGCAGCAGGGGTTTGCCGCCACGCAAGGCAGCGCACACCGTCCCCAGTCCGCTCTGGCAAACCAGCACATCGCATTGGGCAAGCGCCTGATCAATGTCTACCGGTCCGGCGCTGAACGACAGGCGCGGTCCGCGATAATGCTCAATCAGCTGCGGCGTGGCCCCTGCGAGATTGACCAGACAACGCGCCGGTGAAGCCGCCAGTGCCTCGAGGCAGGCCTGGATATGCGGGTATTCCGCCTTGATGTACGCGAACACCCTGGCGCCTTCACCCTGCGGCCACAGCGCTGGTTCACTGCCGCTTCGGCCCGTATGCAAACCCAGATAAGTTCCCTGATCGCGCGGACCGTAGGGATCGAGTTCCGGCAGACCGACAAAAAGGTGCTCAACACCCTCGAACAACTGCTGCAAGCTGTTGATGGGTGATGCCTGCGGCGCCAGGGCCGCGTTGATCGCAGCAATCACCCGTGCATCACTGTCCTGCAATCTGTGCGGGGGCACTTCGAGCCAGTCGCGCATATTGGGTGTCGGCGACATCGGCGGCGGCACGGAAAATGCGTTGCCGAAAGTGCTGCGGGCGACGCCCATCCCCCGCGCCGCGAGCACGGCGGTGGGCGCATGATCGGCCACCAGCCGGTCAGCGCCCGTCAGTTCCAGCAGGCTGCGCCAGCCCTGAAGCAGGGCTTTGAGCATCGTCACATCCAGATAGCCGAAACGCATCAGGATTTCGGAAAAACTCAACGGTGGATCTGCAAGCCCGCCGTAGGTTTTCTGGCATAGCGGCGCCTGCACGACCAGCACGGGCAGGCCATTAAAAATCATTGCTGCAGTGTTGATATCACGTGCAGCCAGCGTCACCTGGTGTCCACGCTCCAACAGCGCAGCGGCAACCGGGCGCAGCAGCGCCAGATGGCCGGCGCCGCCACCGAGCTCCCAGGCCAGCAGGATGCGGCTCATCGCAAACGTCCCGCGCGGCGGCGGCGTCCGATGCCGATGCCCGCATAACCCTGGCCGCCATGCGCATGGCAGATGGCGCAGGCCAGGGCATCCGCCGCATCAGGGCTCGGATCTCCGGGCAGTTTCAGCAGGCGCCGCACCATGGCCTGCACCTGCTCCTTTTTTGCCCTGCCGGAACCGACCACGGCCTGCTTGACCTGCAATGCGGTGTATTCGGCCACCGGCAGTGCGCCGGCCACGGCGGCACAGATCGCAGCGCCCCGCGCCTGTCCCAGCAGCAAAGTCGATTGCGGATTGATGTTGACGAACACCTGTTCGATGGCGACACACTGCGGGCGGGTGGCTGCAATGACTTCCTGCAGGCCTTCCAGCAAAACCTTGATGCGCAGCGGCAGCTCGCCTTCGCCGCTGCGGATGCAGCCGCTGGTGACGTAGGCGAGACGCTGGCCGGATTGTTCGATGACCCCGAAGCCGGTGATGCGCAACCCGGGGTCGATGCCGAGAATACGAAGGGGGCCTGCCGCGCTCAAGCGGGCTCGTCGAGGACTGCGGTGGTGTACACCTCCTGCACGTCGTCGACAGCCTCAAGGGCGTCCAGGAGTTTCTGCATGCGCGCGGCATCATCGCCGGTCAGCGCATTTTCGGTGCCGGGCTTCATCGTCACCTCGGCCAGCTCCGGCTTGAAGCCGGCCCTGGCCAGTGCGGCCCTCACCGTGGAAAATTCGGCCGGCCCGGTGATGACTTCAATGCTGCCGTCATCGTTGGTGACCACATCCTCGGCGCCGGCATCGATCGCCGCATCCATCAGTTTCGCCTCGTCCGTGCCCGGCGCAAACAGCATCTGCCCGCAATGCTTGAACAGGAAAGCCACCGAGCCGTCGGTGCCGAGGTTGCCGCCGAATTTGGTGAAGGCATGGCGCACATCGGCGACGGTGCGGGTGCGGTTGTCGGTCATGCAGTCCACCATCACCGCGGCGCCGGCAATGCCGTAGCCCTCGTAGCGGATTTCCTCGTAATTCACGCCCTCCAGTTCGCCGGAACCGCGCTTGATCGCGCGCTCGACGTTGTCCTTGGGCATGTTGTTGTCGTAGGCCT
>CAZSIR010000025.1:0-26685 GCA_964606765.1 uncultured Bordetella sp.
GCAGCGAGACGCAGTCGAGGGACCTGCAGGCCGGCACCACGCCATCGGTGCTGACAATGCCCGGCGTCGGCTTGCAGCCAATCAGGTTGTTGAAACCTGCGGGCACGCGCCCCGAACCGGCGGTGTCGGTACCCAGCGCAAAGGCCACCAGGCCGCGCGCCACCACCGAGGCCGAACCTGAACTGGAGCCGCCGCTGACATGTTTCGCGCTGAATGCATTGGGCACGCCGCCGTAGGGCGAACGCGTGCCGACCAGTCCGGTGGCGAACTGGTCAAGGTTGGTTTTGCCGAGCAGCACCGCCCCGGCGGACTGCAACAAGCCGACCACCCGCGCTGTGTGCTCTGCTACACGGGCGAATTCCGGACAGGCCGCGGTGGTGGTCCAGCCCGCCACGTCGATGTTGTCCTTGACCGCAAACGGAACGCCGTACAACGGACAGTCCGCAGGATCGCGCTGTTTCAGCGCTTCCAGCTGGGCTTCGAGCTGGGCTTCGCTGGCCAGGCAGATCCAGGCCGGGTCGCGTGCCTGATCATTGAGCTGCAGCAATTGCTGCCAGCGGCGGCGCAGGAAATCCGCCGCCGACAGTTTGCCGGACAGCGTGGCGTCGCGGATTTCGGCGACGGTGTGCAGCATGTTCATGCGCGTGCCGCCTCTGCGGTTTCAGCCACGTGCCGCGGCAGGTGTGCCGGGCGCGGTATCGCCGACAGCAGCTCCTTGGTGTATTCGGCCTGCGGGTCGGACAGCACCTGTGCCGACGTGCCCTCCTCGACGATGCGGCCGGCGCGCATCACGATGACGCGGTCACACAGCAGGCGCACCACTTCCAGATCATGGCTGACAAACAGGTAGCTCATGCCGAACTCGGCCTTGAGATCCGCCAGAAGATTCAGCACGACGGCCTGCACCGAAACGTCGAGCGCGGCGGTGGGCTCGTCGAGAATCAGCAGCTCCGGTTTGGTGGCGATGGCGCGGGCGATGCCGATGCGCGCCTTCTGCCCGCCCGAGAGTTGATGCGGCAGGCGGTCGAGCAATTCCGGCGGCAGTCCGACCTGGGCCGCGAGTGCTTCGACGCGGGCGCGGATCGCGGCACCGTCCGTCAGGCCTTCGATGCGCAGCAGCGGATCCGCGATCGACTGCGCGGCGGTGGATCGCGGATTGAGGCTTTCATGCGGGTCCTGGAACACCATCTGCAGTTCACGCCGCAGTGGTGAACGGGAAAATTCAGCCGCCGGCACCGTCGTCAGTTCCGTGCCCTTGAAACGGATGCTGCCGGAGGTGGAGTCGAGCAGACGCATCACCATCGCAGAGGTGGTCGATTTGCCGCAACCGGATTCACCGACCAGGCCCACACTTTCACCGCGGGCAATGCTGAAACTGATGCTGTCGACGGCGCGCACCGGCTGCGCCGCCGCGGCGCCGCGGTTTTTCAGGCGCTGCAGAAATCCGCCCGGCGGATCAAAGGCCTTGACCAGGTCACGCACCTCGAGCAGTGGCGTGCTCATGTCGACCGCCGGCGCCGCCGGTGGCGGCGGCAGGCGCAGATCCTCCGGCAGCAGGTCGCGGATGCTGTGGGCGGCATGCGGCGTGGAACGGATCAGGCGTCGTGTGTAGGGATGCGCCGGCGCGGCAAACAGGTTGCGCGTGTCCTGCTGCTCCACCACATTGCCCTTTTCCATCACGACGATGCGGTCACAGTATTCACCGGCCAGTCCGAGGTCATGGGTGATCAGCAGCGTGGACATGCCCTGGGAGCGGGTCAGGTCGCGCACCAGCTCCATCACCGCCTTTTGCGTGGTGACATCCAGCCCCGTGGTCGGCTCGTCGGCTATCAGCAGCTGCGGCTTGCAGGCCAGCGCAATTGCAATCACCACGCGCTGGCACATGCCGCCGGACAGTTCGAAGGGATAGGCGTGATAGCGGCGGGCGGCATCGCGGATGCGTACATGTTCCAGCGCCTCGATCGCCTTGACTTTCGCATTTTCGCGGGTGGTCTGCGCATGGCGGATCAACACATCCTCGATCTGTTTGCCGACCGTGCGGATCGGATTCAGCGCGGCGCGCGGGTTCTGGAAAATCATCGAAATCTCGCGCCCGCGCAGGTCGCTCATCATGGCCTCGTCGGCATCATGCAGCTGCATGCCGCCGAACTCGATGCCGCCGGAGACGATGCGTCCGGCGCGGTCGAGGATGCGCATCACGGCGTAGGAGGTCACCGACTTGCCGGAGCCGGACTCGCCGACGATGCCCAGGGTTTCGCCCTTCGCCACCTGCAGGTTGACCGCGCGCACGGCCGTGACCGGCCCCTTGCGCGTGGCGAACTCCACGCAGAGATCGTGTACGGTCAGCAGCGGCGGATTGTGCAGTTGGGTGGTCATGGCTCAGGTCCGGCGTTGCGGGTCGACGAGGTCGCGCAGGCCGTCACCCAGCAGGTTGAAGGTGAATACCGCCAGCATCAGTGCCGCGCCCGGAAACAGCGCGAGCCACCACTCGCCGGAAATGATGTAGTTGGCGCCCTCGGCCACCATGATGCCCCACTCCGCCGTCGGCGGCCGCACGCCAAGGCCGATGAACGACAGGCCGGCGGCGTTGAGGATGGCCCAGCCCATGTTCAGCGACAGCTGCACCATCATCGGCGGCAGCGTGTTGGGCAGGATTTTCATCATCAGGATACGCAGCTCGGAATTCCCGGAGAGCCGTGCCGCCTGCACATAACCGGCATTGCGGCGGATCGACACCTCGGCACGCGCCACCCGCGCATAAAACGGCAGGTTGATGATCGCGGTGGCAATGACGATGTTCTGTATCGTGTTGCCGGCCGCGGCCACGATGCCCATGGCCAGCACGAACAGCGGAAAAGCCATGATGGTGTCGAGGAAACGGCCCGAGAGTTTGTCGAACCAGCCGCCCCAGTAACCGGCGCAGGCGCCCATCGCGGCGCCGCAGACAAAGGAAATCGCCACCGCCGACACGGAGATCAGCAGGTCAAGGCGGGTGGCGACGATCACGCGCGAAAACACATCGCGGCCCAGCTGGTCGGTGCCGAACCAGTGCTCCCAGCTCGGCGGCTTCAGCGCTTTATCGGAAAGTGTCGCCAGCGGATCGTGCGGCACCAGCATCGGGCCGAACACCGCAATCAGGATCATGCCGGCGCAGAGCACGAAAGCCAGGAACGTCACCGGATTCGAAGTCATCACATAGCGGAAGTGCGCGAGGTTGCGCGAGAACGCGGAGGTCCGCACCGCGCCTGCCGCCATCCCTGCTGTCATTGTGGCATCCGTCATGCGCATTTCCTTTCGAAGGTCATCCCTCTATCCGCACCCTGGGATCCACCAGCGTGTACACCGTGTCTATGACCAGGTTCAGCAGCACAAACAGCACGGCCATCGACAGCACAAACCCCTGCACCGCCGCGTAGTCGGACACCACCAGTGCTTCAATCGCGAAAGAGCCAATGCCCGGCCAGGCAAACACTTTCTCCACCAGCACATTGGCGCCGAGCGTGAAGGAGAACACCATGCCCAGCGTGGTGATGATGGGCAGCATCGCGTTGCGGAAGGCGTAGACCATCAGCACTTTGGTGCTCGACAGGCCGGCGGCCCGCGCCGTGCGCAGATATTCGGAAGCCAGCGCCTGCAGCATCGCGGCGCGGGTCATGCGCGCCAGCGGCGCCAGCGTGAACAGCGCCAGCGTGATGCCCGGCAGCAGCAGCTGCTTGAACGCCGACCATGCGGTGCCCCACTCATGCGCGATCAATCCGTCGATCACCAGGAAGCCGGTGACCTGCGGCGGCGGTATGTTCAGCATGTCGAGCCGCCCCAGCGGTGCCGGTGCGATGCCGAGCAGGAAATAAAACACATAGACCAGCAGCAGGCCGGTGAAGAAGGTCGGCAGGCTGACGCCGGCAGTGACGATGAAGCGGCAGACCTGGTCGATCCAGGTGTCCTGCCGGACCGCCGCCAGCACGCCCAGCGGGATCGCCACCGCCACCGACAGCAGCAGCGCGAACAGTGTCAGCTCCAGCGAGGCCGGCAGGCGCCGCAGCAGCTCGGTGGCCACCGGCTGGCCCGTGGAAATCGACTGGCCGAGGTTGCCGGTGGCGAGGTCCTTCAGGTACGTGAGGAACTGCACCGGCAGACTCTGGTCGAGGCCCAGCTTGCTGCGGATTTCCGCGATCGATTCCGGCGTCGCCGAAGCGCCGGCGAAATAGGCCGCCGGATCGCCGGGCAAGGCCCGGGTCAGCAGGAAAGTCACCACCACGATGCCGAAAATGGTCGGGATCGCCTGCAGGACACGCGCAAGTATGATCGTCAGCTGGCCCATGGCAGCATCACCCCCTGATCGGTTTCCGGTCCACCGCTTTCGCCATCACGCGAGCTTGTAGGAGCGCGCGTCCACCTGGCGGTGGAACCAGAACTCGTAGCCCTGCAGTTTCGGCGTCATCGCCGATTCCAGCGTCGGCTGCCAGAGGGGAATGCGCGGCACGTCATCAAAGGCCTTCTGCAGCAGCTGTTTGACCTTCGGCTCGTACGAGGGATCGGATTTCTCCATGTGCAGCGTCTCCTCGACCAGCTTCTTCACCGCGGGGTCGTCATAGTTCGAGGCGTTGAACAGATTGCCCTTGATGTAGGCCCAGTAGAAATAGTAGTCGGGCGTGTTCAGCCAGCCGCCGAAATTCTCCAGCAGGAAAGGCAGTTTTTTCTCCACCAGCGCGACGGTGCGCCAATTGGCGCCCGGCACCTTGTCGAGCGTGACCTTGATGCCGATCTTGCCGAGGCTTTCCTGGATCAGCAGCGCCGCCGGTTCGCCCCAGTCGGCCTCACCCAGATCGTACGACAGCGGCACTTCAAAACCGCCCTTGAACGCCGTCTGGTCGAGCAGGGCCTTGGCTTTTTTCAGGTCCGTGCTGTACGGAAACTTCTGCGGCCAGGCAATGGAAGAGGCTTTCGGCGATTTGGCGCCCCACATCGGCACACCGCGGCCATAGGCGGCCTGCTTGAAAATCTGCTCGTACGGAATCGCCCAGGCCACGGCCTGGCGCACTTTCTGGTCCTTGAAGGGATCGAAGTTGTAGTTGAGGCAGACCACGTGCAGGCAGTTGTCGATCGGCGAGCCGACCACTTTCACTTTCTTGTTGGCCGCCAGTTCCTGCGCATCCTTGTTGGGAATCTGGAATGACAGGTGGGCATCACCGCGCTCGACCAGCGCACGCCGCGTTGCCGTTGCCGGCACTTCGCGGATGATCACGCGCTGCACGCCGGGCAGCGGGCCGCCGGTCCATTTGTCGTTGCGTGCGTAAATCAGCTGCTGGCCGGCATCCCAGCGTTCCACCTTGAAGGCACCGCTGCCGGCCGGCGTGCGGTGCAGGTATTCCGCGGCCCAGGGATCGGCTGCGGTGGCGTTCGCTTTCGCAACCTTGGAATTGATCACCACCGCCACCGGCACGCCGAGGTTCGGCAGCGCGAGTTTCGAGGGGTGCTTGAGGTCGATACGAAAGGTTTTGGCATCAACGACAACAAACTGCGCCGGATCGACAAATCCGCCGGCGCCCATCTGCACCTTCGGGAAACCGCCCAGCGCCAGCGCGCGGTCGAATGACCATTTGACGTCTTCCGCAGTCACCGGGCTGCCGTCCCAGAACACGGCATTGGGCTTGATCTTGAACAGGATGGCCTTGCGGTCGGCGGAGAAGGACCAGCTCTCGGCGAGTTCGGGCTCGACCTTGTCATAGTCGTAGGCCAGTGAGCCGTCCGCCAGTTTCCTGGTGCCGAAGGTGACCAGCCGGTCGTAGACATTGACCGCGACCTGGTAACTCGGCCGGTTGGTGCCGGGCCGGTGGATGTCGAGGCTGTTGATGGTGTTGCCGATCAGCACGACAGCCGTGCTGCCGGATTGCGCCCAGGCATTGGTTTTCAGGAAGGGCAGCATGGATGCGCCTGCAGCCAGCGCACCCGCGGATTTGAGAAGTTGGCGACGGTTCATGTGGAGTCCTTTCCGGGTCAGCCCGCATTCCATGCGGTATACAAGATTGCATGCAAGACACGTACCATGCCGCGCCTTCCTGCCATTCACCGGGAATTATTTTTGATAAATAAGGACTTGCCGCGAACCCTTGGCGCCCTGCGCAGGCCCTGCCGCGGCACTGCTTTGGCGCATATCCTGCATCCGTGACGTACGGCGGTGCAGGGCGGTCACAAAAAAAAGCCCGCATGGCGCGGGCCCGATGGTTCAACAACAGGAAAAAATCATTCGCCCTTGATGCCGGCGATTTTGGCGACCTTCGCCCACTTGTCCATTTCATCGATCACATAACGCCCCAGTTCGTCCGGCTTCTTGATCGCAGGCTCGGCGCCCTCCTGAATCAGACGCTTGGCCATGTCGGGATTCTCCAGCACGACACGAATTTCGTCGTTGAGGCGCTTGATGATTGCCGGGGATGTGCCACGCGGCACGGCAATGCCCCACCAGTTGGCGGTTTCGTAGCCGGGCACCGTTTCGCTGATGGTCGGCACCTCCGGCAGGATCACGCTGCGTTTTGCCGCCGTGGTCGCCACCGCGCGCAGTTTGCCGGAGCGGAAGTGGCCGATGACCTGGATCAGCGAGGACAGGCAGATATGCGCCTGCCCGCCGATGGTCGCAATCAGTGCCGGGCCGCCGCCCTTGTACGGGATGTGCAGCATTTTCGTGCCCGTCATGAATTTGAACAGCTCGGTGGCCAGGTGCGCATTGCCGCCCACGCCGGTGGAAGCGTAGGTCACGTAATCCGGCTTGGCCTTGGCGAGATCGATCAGTTCCTTCACCGTCTTAGCCTGAAAACTCGGATGCACGGCCAGTGCATTGGGGCCGATGCCCAGCATGGCGACCCAGGCAAAGTCTTTTTTCGAATCAAACGGCAGCTTGTGGATGATCGGATTGGTGGTGAACGAGGTCGAGATGACCAGCAGCGTATGGCCGTCGGGCTGCGAAGTCGCCGCGATCTCGGTGCCGATGATTGAATTGGCGCCGGCGCGGTTGTCGATGACCACCTGTTTGCCCAGCCGCTCGCCCAGTCCGGCACCAACCAGCCGCCCGACAATGTCATTGCTGCCGCCCGGCGGGAACGGCACGATCAGGCGCACGGGACGCAGTGGATAAGTCTGCGCGTCAGCCGGCGCGGGCGGAAACCAGAAAGCGGCGATGACCGCCGCGACCAGACCCTGCAACAAACAGGACTTGCGTTTCATGCGTGCCCCCTCCCTTGACTGGCAGCCGCTGCAGGCCGGCAGGATCCGCGGCACGCCCCTTTTCGGGGTCTTGGTGCGAAGCGGATCCGGCTTGCCGGAAGATCAGTGCAATTGCAGGTTGGCCGCCTTGGCCAGCTTGCGCCACTTCTCCACTTCGCCGCGGATCGTCGCCGTATAGGCCTCCGGTGTGGAACCGATCGGAGTGGAACCGTCGCTTTCGAGTTTTTTGACCACGTCTGGATCCTTCAGCGCAGTGACGATGCCGGCATTGATCTTCGTGATGATCGGCTTCGGAATCTTGGCGCTGCCGATGATGCCGTACATCTGGTCGACGTTGTAGCCGGGGATGCCGCTCTCGGCGATGGTCGGGATTTCAGGAACCGCGGGAGAACGCTTGCTGGCGGTGATCGCGATGCCGCGCAGGCGGTTGGTCTGCATGTGCGGGCGGACGCCGAACAGCGTGCCGAAACCGACCTGGACTTCGCCGCTGAGGTTGGCCACCACGCCGGCGGCCGTGCCCTTGAACGGCACATGGGTCATCTTGGTTTTGGCCATGTAGTCGAACAGTTCGCCGGCCAGATGCTGCAGGCCGCCGGTGCCCGATGAACTGTAGTTCAGCTTGCCGGGATTGGCCTTGGCATAGGCAATCAGCTCCTTCACGTTCTTCGCCGGCACGGCGGGATTCAGGTAGAGCATGTAAAACAGCGAGGTTGCCTGAGAAATGCCCTGCAGATCCCGGGTGAGGTCGTACGGCAAGTTGGGATTCGTCGCCGAATTGACATGCATGGAAGCGGAAATCAGGCAGATTGTATAACCGTCGGGCGGCGCCTTGGCGGTCAGGTCTACGCCGATCGCGCCGGCTGCACCGGTGCGATTGTCGACGATCACCTGCTGGCCCCATTGCTCGGTGAGATGCTTGGCGATCATCCGCGCGGTGGTATCAGTGCCCGCGCCCGGCGTAAACGGTCCGATCAGCCGCACCGGCTTGTTCGGGTAATCCTTGACCATGTCGGCGGCCCATCCACCTGCCGGGGTCGCGGCGATGACAACAGATGCAGCAAGCGCGCCGCAGGCGCGTTTGAACAGGACTGGCATGGTGACTCTCCTCTTGAAGAAATTCTTTTTTGGAGCGCTATGGTAGGCAATTCAGCCGCAGCACGCCACGCATTTACCGCACTGCGGACAGCACATGGGCCATGCAACCGAGAACATTAAAAACATTGACGCAAACAGCGATGGGTAACTATCTGTTTATATTGGCATCTTAAGCCAATATCGCGACAGCGCTCAAGCGGCCCGGTCAAGCAGGTTGCAACCGTGGACTAAACGCCGATGACTTCGAATACTCATCACACAATGCCTGCAGCGACAGCTTGCACGCCTGGAGATCGACCCGATACCGCGATTCGTGAACGCAATCCCTGGCCGCAGTCTGGAACCCGGTAACCCCGGTACAAAGCACGCACTTATAATTCCGGGCCCTGATCACTTCAGCAAGAGCACACCATGAAACTTTCATCCGGATGGCTGCTCGCCGCGGCACTGGCCGTTCCCGCAGCACACGCAGCAGAAAATTTTCCCAACCGTCCCATACGCATGATCATTCCCAGCGGGGCCGGGGGCATCACCGACATCATCGGTCGCGCCATTGCGCCGAAACTCTCGGAAAAACTGGGCGAACAGGTGGTCATCGACAACCGGCCCGGCGCCAGCGGCGTGCTGGGCACCGGCATCGTCGCCAAATCCACGCCGGACGGCTATACCCTGCTGATGGTGTTTCCGTCGCATCCGGTGAACCAGTCGCTGTTCAAGGATGTGCCCTACGACACCGCCAATGATTTCGCGCCGATCACCATGGTCAGCGCGGTATCGCCGGTGCTGGTTGTCGGCGTCAAATCCCCCGCGCGCAGCGTGAAAGAACTGCTCGACCTGGCCAAATCAAAACCCGGCGCACTCAACCACGGTTCGGTCGGCGCCGGCAGCATGGGTTCGCTGGGCGCGGAACTGCTGCGCTCGATGGCCGGCATCCAGTTCACGCAGGTGGCGTACAAGGGATCACCGCAGGCACTGACCGCGGTGATCTCCGGCGAAATCGATTTTTACCTGATCGGCTCCGCCGGCACCGTGGGTCCGCAGGTCAAGGCCGGCCGCATCCGCGCGCTCGGCGTCGGCGCAAAACAGCGACTGTCGATACTCCCCGATGTGCCGCCGATTGCCGACACCCTGCCCGGATACGAAGCACGCGGCTGGAACGGCATACTCGCGCCCAAAGGCACACCCAGAGCCGTCATCAATAAACTCAACCGCGAAATCGTCGCCATCGTGAGTTCGCCCGAATTCGCCCAGGTGCTGACCAGTGAGGGCGCGACTGCCGTGGGAAACACGCCTGCGGAATTCGACGCCATCATCCGTGCCGACATCAAAAAGTGGGCAAAAATCATCAAGGACACCGGCATCCGCCAGTAAGCGGACCCACAGCACTTTTTTAATCAGAGGAAACCATGCCCTATCTCGATCTGCCGGACTGCCGGATGCATTACCTGATTGATGACCATACCGATGGCTGGACCCGGCCGGACACTGTGCTGTTCGTGCATGGCTTCACCGAATGCACCGAAGCCTGGCGCAACTGGGTGCCGCATTTCTCGCGCAATTACCGCGTGCTGCGCATCGACCAGCGCGGTTTCGGCCTTTCGACGCCGGTGCCGAAAGACTATCCGCTGAGCAATGAGCGCTACATCGACGACCTGTCCCAGGTGATCAAGCAGGTCTGCAACGGCGGTCCGGTGCATGTGGTCGGCGGCAAAAGCGGCGGCATCAGCGTGTTGGCGCTGGCTGCGGCACGACCGGAACTGGTGAAGACCATCACTGTGTCCTGTTCCCCGGTGACACCACCCAATGCAGAGGGCTGGATCCCGGAAATGGAACGCACCAGCGTCCGCGCCTGGGCCAAACGCACGCAACGTGACCGCATGGGCAGCAAAATGCCCGAGGCAGGGATCGACTGGTGGTCGGACATGATGGGCCGCGCACCGATGTCCACCGTGCATGCCTATATGCGCTGGGTCGGCGCGATCGACATCCGCGAGGACATCAAGCGCATCCAGTGTCCGACACTGGTGATCGGCACCGACACCGCGCGCCGCGGCAGGGAAGTGTTTGAGGGCTGGCAGAAAACCATCCCGGGCTCGGAACTGGCGATTCTCCCCATCGACGGCTATCACGCCGGCGGCACGGACCCGGATCTCACCGCAAAAACCACGCTGGAGTTCATCGCAAGGCGCGGCAGCTGAGTCCGCCGCGCCGGTGTTCAGCGCCGGCGCCGGGTTCTTGGCACTGCAATCCCCGCCGACCAGGAATACGGCAGTTCCTCGCCCGGCGCGAAGGGGATTTCGACAGCGCTGCCCTGCGGGTAGTCCCTGCGGTGCCGCTCCAGCAGGCGCAGGCGCTGCGCCTCGCGCTCGTGCACCAGTCCCAGCGGATCCTCAAGGCCCAGTTCGCGCGCAGCATGCAGCGGCCAGTTGGGGTCGTCCATCAGTCCGCGCGCCAGCGCAATCAGATCAGCATGCCCGTCCTGCAGCAGGGCCTCGGCATGCCTTGCATCGCTGATCATGCCGACTGCCACGGTGGGCATGCCGGTTTCGCGGCGGATCTCCCGCGAATACCCGGCCTGAAAACCCGGCACCCGGGGAATGGCCGGCAATGTGCCCTCTCCGCCTTCGCTGAGGCCGATGCCGCCGGACGAGCAATCGACGGCATCCACGCCGCGTTCCTTGAGCGCGCGCACCAACGCCAGCGTTTCCTCGATGCCCCAGACACCGCCGGGCCCCTCGACCGCCGAGGTGCGGAACCACAGCGGCCGGTCCTGCGGCCACACCGCGCGCACCGCCTCGACGACTTCCAGCGCATAACGCATGCGGCCCTGCAGGTCGCCACCATAGGCGTCCGTGCGCCGATTCGACAGCGGCGACAGGAACTGGTGGATCAGGTAGCCGTGGGCGCCGTGGATTTCGCAAATGTCGTAACCGGCATCGACCGAGCGCTGCGTGGCCTCGCGCCAGGCCTGGATGGTGGCGCGGATGTCGCTGACATCCATCTCGCGCGGAATCTTTCCATCCGGTGTCGGCGGTAAAGGGCTGGGCGCAATACCCTGCCAGGGCCGCTCGGCTTCGGTGAGCGCAACGCGATCCTGCAGCGGACCACGCTGTGACGCACGCCGGCCGCAGTGGCCGATCTGGATCGCGGGCACCGCGCCCTGTGCGCGGATGAAATCGTTGATGCGGCGATAGGCCGGCACATGGCTGTCCTTGTAGATGCCGGCACACTCATGGGTCTTGCGGCCGCGCGCCTCGACAGCGGTTTCTTCGCCGAAGACGATGCCGCAGCCGCCCATCGCAAAACGGCCGAAATTGACCAGTTGCCATTCCTGCGGCGCACCGTCATCGGACAGGTACTGGCACATCGGAGAACTGACGATGCGGTTGCGGGCAACAATGGAGCGCAGCTGTATCGGTGTAAACAGCAACGGTACTGCAGCAGATGCGTTGTTCATGTTCTGGAATCTTTTGATACGGTGATCAGGCAGTGTAATCCAATCACCCCAGGCCTCAGGACATCGCAGTCCATAATTTGTCGAGACGTTTGTACGACACCGGCGATGGTGTCTTCAGTTCCTGCGCGTACAGCGACACGCGCAACTCCTCGAGGTGCCAGCGGAATTCGAGCAGCCGCGGATCGACCATGCCCGCCTTCTGCTGCTGGTCGAGTCGCATTTCATAACGTCCCCACAGCTGCGCGATGCTCGCCGCATGTTTGGCGTCGCGCTCGGCGTTCGCCGGAAACTTGGCGAGGCGCATGCGCATCGCCTGCAGGTAACGCGGCAGATGGGTCAGCTGCGGCCAGGGCGTGGCGTTGAAAAACCCCCTGTAGACCAGGCGCTGACACTGCGCACGCACGTCGTTGGCGGCACGTACCACCGTACCCTTGGCCGCACCCAGAGCCAGCGACAGCTGGTGATTTTCCAGGGCAATGGTGGTGAACATGCGGCAGGCCGCCTCATTGACCGCCGGCAGGCGCGTGCGTGCGCGCTTGACCTGGTCCTCAAACGCTTTCAATCCGCGCGGCAGTTCGTCATCACCGATGAAGGCGCGATCGCAGATCGCGCTGACCAGATCGGCGCGCAGCTCATCGACATTGGCCACCGTGCGCAGCTGCAGCGCGGCCTGCTCGAAGCCGCGCAGGTTTTTTTCCAGCTGGCGCATCTGCTCTTTCAGCGTGAAGCGCATCAGCCGCACCACGCCGGCGCGCATTGAAGCCTCTGCCGCCTGCTCGACATCGAACAACTGGATCGCCACGCTGTCGCCCTCGTCCGCCAGCGCCGGATAACCGGTGACCTTGCGTCCGGCGCGGGTGAAGGTGATGGTCTGTGGCAGATCGCCGAAATCCCAGACACGGATATCCTTGCGTTCGATACCGGTGGTGGTGGTGCTGAAGGTCAGTTGCGCTGCTTCGCCGAGCTGGGCTTTCAACGCGGCCAGATCACGGCCCTGCGCCAGCTCGCGTCCCGATTCGTCGATCACGCGGTAGTTACAGCGCAGGTGCGGCGGGTAATCGATGGCGGCGGCTTCGTCGCGCGCCAGCGGAGTACCTGCGGCGCGCGAGGCGTAACGCACCACCGCATCGCCGAGCAAACCCTGCGCGTTGCCTTCGGTCTGCAGAAAACGCGTCACATGTTCAGACGGCGGCGTCAGATTGCGCCGCCAGTTTTTCGGCAGCGCCTTGAACGCAAACGCCACCTTGTCGCGGATCATGCCCGGCACCAGCCAGTCGAAAGCGGCGGCATCGAGTTTGTTCAGCAAGGCCAGCGGCACCGTGGCCGTGATGCCGTCGAGCGCATGGCCGGGATCAAAACGGTATTTCAGCGGCACATCGAATTCGCCTGCATGCAGGCTGTCGGGAAACTGCGCTTCCGTGATGTCCTCGGCGGCATGGCGCATCAGGTATTCACGTGTAAGCAGCAAATGCGCAGCGTTTTTTTGCTCCGCTTCCTTGCGCCACTTCTCAAAGCCCGCACCATTGACGATGTCCTGCGGAATCAGCGCGTCGTAAAACGCGAATATCGCCTCGTCACTGACCAATACGTCGCGTTTGCGCGCCTTGTGTTCCAGCTCCTGCACTTCTTTTATAAGTATTTGATTTTGTTGAATAAATTTTGACTGCGTGGCGTAGTCGCCGGCGACCAGAGCCTGACGGATGAAGATCTCGCGCGATTCCTGCGGGTTGATCGCGCCGTAATGCACGCGACGTTTGGGCACGATGGTGATGCCGTACAGCGTCACGCGCTCGTAAGCGGTGACCATCGCGCGTTCGCGCTCCCAGTGCGGATCAAAATAATGGCGGTCGACCAGATCACGCGCCAGCGGCTCTATCCATTCCGGTTCGATGCGCGCCACACTCCTCGCATACAAACGCGCGGTATCCACCAGTTCGCCGGCCATGACCCATTTCGGCTGGGTCTTGCGCAATCCAGAGCCGGGAAAAATGGTGAACTTGATGCCGCGTGCGCCGAGGTATTCGCCCTCCTCGTTCTTGAAACCGATGTTGCCGAGCAGTCCGGCGAGCAGCGCACGATGGATCTGCTCCGGCGTGGCCGCAGTTTCATTGACCTGCATGCCGAGCTCGGCCACCAGCGATGCGAGCTGGCTGTGGATGTCGCGCCATTCGCGCAGGCGACGCTGCGACAGGAATTGCGCAGCCAGTTCCTGCGCCAGCTTGCTGTTGGATTTTTTGTGCTGTATCGCATCGCCGAAAAACTGCCACAGCTTGAGAAAAGCCATGAAATCCGACTTGTCATCGACAAACTGCGCATGCGCACGATCCGCAGCCTCGGCTTTTTCAAAGGGCCGCTCGCGCGGATCCTGCACTGACAGTGCCGACGCGATGATCAGCACTTCGTTCAGGCAATTTTCCTGCTTCGCCGCGATGATCATGCGCGCGATGCGCGGATCGATCGGGAATTTGGCAAGCTGCCAGCCGACCGGCGTCAACGCCTTGTTTGTGTCGACCGCGCCCAGCTCGGCGAGCAACTGGTAACCGTCGGCGATCATGCGCGAGGTCGGCGCCTCGAGGAAGGGAAAATCCTCGACGTCACCGATGCGCAGCGCCTTCATGCGCAGGATCACATGCGCCAGCGAGGAACGCAGGA
The DNA here is from genome assembly GCA_964606765.1 of uncultured Bordetella sp. Lineage (GTDB taxonomy): Bacteria > Pseudomonadota > Gammaproteobacteria > Burkholderiales > SG8-41. The sequence goes on from CAZSIR010000025.1 coordinate 14,426, forward strand.
TTTCCGGATCGGTATATTGCGGCCTCGAGGCGTAATCATCTTCGGCGTAGAGTCGGATCGCGACACCGGCTGCAACCCGGCCGCAGCGTCCAGCGCGCTGGTCGGCGGAGGCGCGGGCGATTTTTTCGATCTGCAGCTGCTCGACCTTGTTGCGATAGCTGTAGCGGTTGATGCGCGCCAGGCCGGTATCGACCACGTAATGGATGCCGGGAACGGTCAGCGAAGTTTCGGCGACATTGGTCGCCAGCACGATGCGCCGCGCACCGCCGGATTTGAACACCCGGTCCTGCTCCTCGAAGGACAGGCGCGCATACAAGGGCAGGATTTCCGCGCCCCTGGGATGATTCTTGCGCAAGGCCTCGGCCGTTTCGCGGATTTCGCGCTCACCGGGCAGGAACACCAGCACATCCCCACCGGCGCGCTCACGCCACAGCTCGGCGACGGCATCAACGATGGCCTCCATCAATTCTTCGTCGCTGTCCGGACCGGCTCGGCCGGGACGGGCAGCCTGTTGCCTCCCTTCTCCTTCGGGAGAGGGGCCGGGGGTGAGGGCAACTCCAGGTGGCCGATAACGCACTTCCACCGGATAAGTACGGCCGGAGACTTCGATCACCGGCGCCGGTTTGCCCTTGGTCGCGAAATGTTCGGCGAACCGTGTGGCGTCGATGGTCGCCGAGGTGACGATGATTTTCAGATCCGGCCGCCGCGTCATCAGCCGTTTCAGGTAACCGAGCAGGAAGTCGATATTCAGGCTGCGTTCATGCGCCTCGTCGATGATCAGCGTGTCATAGGCACGCAGGTCGCGGTCACCCTGGGTTTCGGCGAGCAGGATGCCGTCGGTCATCAGCTTGATGTAACTGTTCGACGACAGCTTGTCGGAAAAACGCACCTTGTAACCGACGGCGTGGCCCAGCGGGGTTTTCAGTTCCTGCGCGATGCGCGTCGCCACCGTGCGCGCGGCAATGCGCCGCGGCTGGGTGTGGCCGATCAGGCCGTTGACGCCGCGTCGCAGTTCGAGGCAGATCTTCGGCAGCTGTGTGGTTTTGCCGGAGCCGGTTTCCCCGCAGACGATGACCACCTGGTTTTCGGTAATCGCGCGCGCAATGTCCGCACGTTTGCCGACCACCGGCAGGTCTTCCGGCCAGGTCGGCTGCGGCAGATTGCGCAGGCGCTGTTCGATGTCTTCCGGAGTGCGGGGTTTCAAGACTGGCTCAAACAAAAAGGCCGGCGGTTGCCGGCCCCGGCATCGCATGCAACGCGATCAAAGTTTCACTTTCGGATTTAATGTATACAAGCCTGTGAGTTTCGCTTCGGCCAGCACATGCCCGGCAATCGCCTTGCGCACATCGGCGCCGCCGAATTTTCCCTCGACCGGACATTTCGCGATGTCCAGCGCATAGAGCGTGAACACGTAATGGTGTTTGATGCTGTCATTCCACGGCGGGCAGGGTCCGTCATAACCGAAATAGTCGCCCTTCATGTCGTTGTCGCCGGCGAACCAGGCCGTGTAATCGTTGATGCCCTGGCGGGCGCCGCGCGGCGCAAGGGGACCGGCCTTGCCACGAGCGGTGACGGTGTTGCAGAACTCCCCGGCCGCGATCGGCCCCGACTGCGGATCAAGATCGACCAGCACCCAGTGGAAAAAATCGATGCGCGGCAGCGACGCCGGAACCTCGCGTCCCTCCTGATTGACGTCATCGGGTTTCGACGGCACATCGGGATCGTGGCAGACCAGCGCCAGCGATTTTGTGCCGGCCGGCAGGTCGCTCCACGCCAGTTGCGGGTTGCGGTTGGCGCCCAGCGTGCAATGGGTTTTGGCGTCGGGGGCGCAGAAAGCGAATTCGGCGGGAATCGGCTGGCCGTCGCCGAAGCTGGTGCTGGTCAGTTTCACGGCTGCATCTCCTTCAGGGACCGGCGCCGATTATAACAACGGTGCGAGCGCATCCAGCCTTGCATTGCGTTCCGCCGCAGGCAATGCCGCCAGTTCACGCACGGCTGCGTAAAAGCGCGGCAGTGCGCCATCGTACTGCTTCAGCAGGGCCTCAAACGCCGGCACGCGCTGGGTGTAAATCGCCACCGAAGCCAGGTGCGCGTTGCCCAGCGGCTGGGCAAACCAGCGGTCATAGCCGGTATAACCGCCCCAATCGCCTTTGCGCTCCCGATAACGCGTCTGCAATGCCGCCAGCAGTTCGGCCTTGCGCCGGCGTTTTTCCTCCAGTGATGCAGGGCCGGCGTACAGCTCGGCCAATTCGGCACGCGTCCGGATCACCAGCGCACGGAAATCGTCCCGGAAACGACGCAATTGTGCATAACGCGCGCGGTCGGCATCCGTGCCGCGGGCAGCAAGCCAGCGCGTGATGCCGGCCTGCTCCACCACCGTGGCAAAGGATTCATTGAACACGGTGTCGTCCTGCACATAGACCACCTGGTGTGCAAGCTCGTGAAACAGCAGCCTGGCCAGTTCCGGCTCCGGGTAGTGGATGAAGGTATTCAGCAGCGGATCGGCAAACCAGCCGATGGTCGAGTAGGCCGGCACGCCACCAACGTAAACGTCGTAACCCGCCTCCGCCAGCGCTGCCGCCTGGCTGCGGGCTTCGGCTTCATTGAAATAGCCGCGGTAACCGACGCAGCCGGCGACGGCAAAACACCACTGTTTCGCCTCGACGGAAAACTCCGCTGCGGCAAACACGTTCCACACCACAAACGGCCGGGCAAGGTCGGCATAGCTGCGGTAGCTGCGGTTGTCGGGCAATCCAAGCTCGCGGCTGGCGTATTCGCGGATACGCAGCGCGTTTTCCAGCCGCGTTTTCAGCAAGGGCGCCAGGTCCGGATCCTCCAGCAGGCGCTCCACCGGGACTTCCCGCTGCCAGATGCCGAGCTGCCCGCTGATGGATTGCAGGTAGTAGGACACATTGCCGCAGCCGGCGAGCAGCAGCATGGCGGACAGTGCGATTACGCTGCGCATCATGTCTGTCCGGAAAACCGGCCGTTGCGCAGAAACGCGCTGCATTGCCGCGCCACTTCGCCCGACAGCAGCATTTCCGTATGCCCGACACGCAGTTCGATGCGGCGGGTCACGCCGGGTATTGCGGTTTCGGCCAGCGTCACCGCACCATCATTGGGCTGCGGCAGATCCGGCGCGACGAGGCGGCCGAGTCCAAAACCGCGCGTACCGGCGATGATGCCGATTTCAGTCGCGGCATCGGGCGCCGGGCGCGGCGACTCCAGCCATTGCGCGATGCTGCGGCCAAGCAGCGTTCTGCCGCCGGGCCAGCGCGCGAGGCGCTCGGCGGCAAAGCTGCCGGTGTAAGGCGTGCCCAGCAACAGCAAACGGCCGCAACGGAATCCGGGATTGTTTTCCAGCATCTTCAACGCCACCAGTCCGCCCATGCTGTGCGCGACGATATGCAGGCGCGGCGCACCAAGTTTTTTGCAATATCGTGCAAAGCGTTCGGCGTTTTCGCTCAAAGTCAGCCGTACCGTGGGATAGGAATAAGTGTGTGTCGTAAAACCGTCCTGTGCGATGCGCCGTGCCAGCCAGCCCATGGCCAGTCCATGCACCCACAGGCCGTGGATGATGATGACCGGTTCGACGGGCGTCGCCACGGCTTCAGGCCCGCACGCCCGCGTATCGCATATAACTATTTGATTTTATTGCTATTTTTATCAAGGCTAGACCGTGCCATCACCGAAGATGGTCACCCCCTCGGCCCCCAGATGGTCCGCATCACCCCAGCGTCCTGCGCTCCATCGCGCGCCATCCACCGCAAACCAGTTGAGGCTCGCATTCACCAAAGGCACCGGACGCGGTGCTTCGAGCGCGAGTCCGCTGGCCGCGCGATACGCGGCATCCAGCACCAGACCGTGGGTCACGATGGCAATCGTCTGATTCGCGTGACGCATGGCGAGTTCTTCCAGCACCACGCGGCAGCGCGCGAAAAATCCTGCCGGACTTTCGCCGCCGGGCACGGCGTACTGCGGATCGCGCGACATGAAGCGCGCGTAAATTTCAGCATCGTGCTGCTCCATTTCGGCACGGGTCATGCCTTCGAACAATCCGAAATGCCGTTCGCGCAGTCGCGCGTCATTGATGATGGCATGTCCGGTGACTTCCGCGATGCGCTGTGCGGTGAGGCGCGCCCGCGGCAGATCGCTGGAATACAGCGCCGAAAATGGCAAAGCACGAAGGCGCTCGCCCAGCCGGCAGGCCTGCCACACACCGCGTTCGGTCAAGGGACTGTCGAGCTGGCCCTGCATGCGGCGCTCGGTATTCCACAGCGTCTCGCCATGGCGAATCAGGATCAGCTGGGTCATTAAAAGCCGTGAACGGGTGAAATGTGAAGGAGTCAAGGGAACACTTGGAGCGAAGCAGAACGGGGGAAGGACAGAACCACTCCACCCGACACCGTGAATTCTACCGGTTATACTCCGCGCGATGCCGGTTTCCGATCTGCTGCAGCCCCATATCCTGATCCTCGCGCCGCTGATCGTGTTCGTCGCCTATGTGGTCATGGGCATTTCCGGTTTTGGATCGACGCTGATCGCGGTGCCGCTGCTGGCGCACCTGTTTCCGCTCAAATTCGTCGTGCCTTTTTTTGTCATCCTCGATTGCATCGGCGCCTTCAACATGGGTCTGCGCTTGCGCGCCGACCTGATGCGCCGCGAGATCCTGCTGCTGCTGCCCTTCATGGCGATCGGCATCATTGCGGGCGTCTGGCTGCTGGTGCGCGTCAGCCCCGAACTGCTGCTCGGCGGGCTCGGCCTGTTTGTGCTGTTCTTTGGTGCCTCCTATGTCGCCAGGAGCGGCAAAGGGCTTCCACTGCCGCACTGGTCCGGCGCGCCGATCGGCCTTTTTGGCGGCGCCACCTCGGCCATGTTCGGCATCGGCGGGCCGATTTACGTGTTTTTTCTCGCCGGCCGCAACGCAACACCGACGCAGATTCGCGCCACGATGCCGATCGTTTTCATGTTCACCACGGTGGCGCGCATCGCGCTGTTCATTGCAGCGGGACTGTATTCGCCGGCCGCGCTGGCCTGCGCCGCCGCCCTGCTGCCGGTGATGGCGCTGGGCGTTTGGACCGGCCACCACCTGCATCTCAACCTGGCGCAGCAAACCGTGATCCGGGTGATGGGCGCGCTGCTGGTGCTGAGCGGGGTTTCGCTGATCGTGCGCGCACTGAACTGAACCGGTTGCAAAAAAACGGAGCCCGCAGGCTCCGTTTTTCATTCAGCGGTCAACCGTGCATCAAACGCCGTGCTTTTTAAACCACTCGGTGGCACGTTTCCAGCCGTCGTCGGCCTGTGCCTTGCGGTAACTCGGGCGGTAGTCGGCATGGAAGGCATGCGGCGTGTCGGGATAGAGGTGGATCATCGACGGTTTGCCTTTTTCCTTCAGCGCGGCATTCATCTTGTCGACGGTGTCGTTCGGGATGCCGGCATCGGCGCCGCCGTAAAGGCCCAGCACCGGGGCATTGATCTGGTCGACCAGGTCGAGCGGATGTTTCGGCGTCATCGCGGTCGAGTCACCGACCAGCCGCCCGTACCAGGCGACGCCCGCCTTCACGTTTTTGTTGTGCGCGGTGTAGAGCCAGGTGATGCGCCCGCCCCAGCAAAAGCCGGTGATGCCGATGCGCTTGCCGTCGCCGCCGTTTTTGCCCGCCCAAGCCAGTGCCGCATCAAGGTCGGACATCACCTGCGCGTCCGGCACCTTGCTCACCACCATCGCAAAGATTTCCTTGTTGTCCTTCAGCTTCGACACATCACCCTGGCGGTAATACATTTCCGGCGCAATCGCCAGATAACCGGCCTTGGCGAAACGCCGGCATACATCCTTGATGTGTTCATGCACGCCGAATATTTCCTGCACCACGAGGATGGTCGCGAGGTTTTTGCCGTTGGCGGGCATTGCCCGATAGCCCGGAATGTCGCCATCAGCCGTCGCGATCCTGACTTCGCCTGCGGTCAGGCCGTCGCTGTCCGTGGTGATCATGGTCTGGGCCGACACCGGCTGCACGGCCAGCGCGAATCCGGCGGCCAGCGAGCCGGCGACAAATTCACGGCGTGACACTTTGGAACGGTTGGAAACGAGGGCCAGCAGGTCCTCACGCAGCATGTCGTTCATGGTCATCTCCTGATGTGGAAAACGGGCGAGGCGCAAACACTAGTACAAAGCCCGGTTTCCGGCAAGGCACAGGCGATCAGGACGGGCTATTCCCTCTGCCGGACCCGGCCTTGTCCAGGACGCTGGCGGCCATTCAGCGTCAACTCTTGTTGACGGCCGGACGGTAGTCATCCGGTGCGCCCGGCGGAATCGGCGGATTGCGTTTAAGCCCTTCCTGGAATTCATGGATCATGCGACGCAGTGGCGTGCGTGCCCAGCTGGCCTGGGTGTTGACGTCGGTTTCCTCTTTCGGATCCTGGGTCAGGTTGAACAACAGCGGGGATTCCAGGTGATTGGCGCCGGCATTCGGCTCCGCCTCCCATACCAGGTGCAGTTTCCATTCGCGCCATTTGGCGGCGCGCAGTTCCGACTTGATGTAATACACCAGCCCTTCGCGCGCCGACTTCGCGGATTTGCCGGTGAAAAAATCCAGCTGGTCCACGCCGTCTATCGGCCGGTCATCCGGCAGGCGGGCGCCGGCAATACCCGCCAGCGTGGTGTAGAGATCGGTGACCTGCACGATTTCATTCGACACCCCGCCCGCCGGAATATGCCCCGGCCAGCGCAGCATGCACGGCGCACGCAGGCCGCCTTCCATCGCCGTGTGATAGGTGCCCTGCCACATGCCGGCTGAACCGCGCCAGGGGCGGCGGAATTCCGGGCCGTTGTCGCTGGCAAAAATGAACAGGGTGTTCCCTGCAATGCCCAGCCGGTTCACGGCATCAAGCAACTGCCCGACACGATGGTCCATTTCCACCATTGCATCGGCAAAATCACCGGCGCCGCTTTTCCCGGAAAAATCCAGATGGGGAATCGTCGGGTAATGCAGCTGCGTGATCGGCACGTAGGCAAAAAAGGGCTTGCCGGCCTTGTGCTGGCGGACCATGAAATCCTCCGCCCGCGCAAAAAGATCGCTGTCGATGCGGCGACGCATGTCGAGATCGTAGACCGCGACCTCGCGCGGCGTCTCTCCGGCCTTCGCTTCCAGCACATGGGGCAGCGGCGTCACCTTCGGGTCATAGCCGGCGGAAGTGGTGAACATGCTTTCATTGGTGGTGCGCGGAATGCCGTACCACTCGTCAAATCCGCGGTCGGTGGGAAACCGCCCCTTGCGGTCGCCGAGATGCCATTTGCCGTGGATCGCCGTCGCGTAACCCTGCTGCTTCAGCAATTGCGCGAGCGTGATTTCCCAGGGAATGATGCCCTGCGGCAAACCGGCAGGCACCGACTGCAGAGCGCCGGTGCGGATCGGGTGGCGGCCGGTCATCAGCGCGGAACGGGTCGGCACGCAATCGCTTTCGACATTGAAGTTCAGCAGCCGCAGGCCTTCAGCGGCCAGTGCATCGATGCGCGGCGTCGGCGCCCCGCGCAGCAGGCCGCCGCCATAACAGCCCAACTCACCCCAGCCGAGGTTGTCGGCGAGGATCAATACGATGTTGGGCGGTGTCGTGGTCTGCTGTTCAGTCATTTCGGAGTCTCCTGTTGATGCTGTTTGATTGACCCTGTTCAGGGAATTGCCGGTTCTTCACCCTGGATCACCGGCCGGCCGCGACCGCGCGGACGGTATTTGCGCCGCAGCCTGCCCAGCTGCGGCCCGAACCGGGCATCCAGATCCGTGCCGAAGACCGCGTGAATTTCCGCCAGATAGATTTCATGCAGCAGCAGCGTCTCGATCACGTAAACAATCGAATAGTCCCGGGCATAGGAAGCCTTCACCGCCCCGGCATACGATGCAATCAGCATTGCACTGCTGTCGACCGTCGCAGTCAGCATCCGGTCGGAAGGCGGACCGTGCGGCCTGCCGTCCCCTTCGTGCGGGATGACATGCATGCGCGCATGCGCCTTGAGCCCCGCCACCTTGCCGCCAAACACGATGAGCCGCACCGTGACGCCACGGCGGGCCGCGGCACCCAGCACCGCGGCATAGGGTTCGATCAGCACCACCGGCCCTTTCAGCCAGATGTGCTCGCGCGCCCCCTCGATCATCGCCATCAGTTTGGCATGCACCTCGCCGTCACCGCGGAATATCCAGACATAGGCGCTCTCTTCCGCTTTTGCGCTGTGCCTGAGGGCCTGCACGACATCGTCACACAGCCCTGCCGTCGTGCGCTGGACACGGCGGAAAAACCGTTCCGGATCCACGGGCACATACCGCACCGGGCTTTCGGTCACCGGCTGGATCGCGCCGCGCGATTCCAGGCTGCGCAGCGCGGCGTAGACATTGGCCCGCGGCAGATCTGCAACCTTGGCAATTTCATAGGCCGTTGCCGGCTGCCGCGCTGCGAGCGCGGCATAGGCCCTCGCCTCGTAATCGGTGAACCCCAGCTCGCGCAATGCGGCGGCCAGGGGCAATGCGGGGCGAGGGGACGCTGCGGTCCGGACAGTTGAGCGTGGCATAGTAGTTGCTTATACTACTTCTAAAATTGCAACCTGGCAAAGCTCCATTCCGTTCACCCATCCGTTTCCGAGCACAACACAAAGGGCCGCACATGACTCATTCACACGCCATGATTCGCCTGGGCGCATTGACTGCCTGCGCATTGACGATTTTTTCCCTTCCCGCCCCGGCGCAAACCTGGCCTGCACGCCCGGTGCGCCTGGTCGTACCCTATGTACCGGGCGGCGCCACCGACCTGGTATCACGCACCGTCGCTGAGCAGCTCACCGCCAAACTGGGGCAGCAGGTCGTGGTCGACAACCGGCCCGGCGCCACCGGCACGATCGCCTTTACCGGCGTCGCCGAGTCCGCAGCCGACGGCTATACCCTGATCACTGCCGCAGATTCACTGACCCTGCTGCCCTTCGCCTACAAAAACCTGAAATTCGATCCGCGCACCAGTTTTGTGCCGATCTCGCTGATGTCGACGCAACCGCTGGTACTGGCCGTGCACTCCTCCGTCTCCGTGAAAACCGTCAAAGAGTTCATCGCGCTGGCCAAAACCAAATCGCTGTCCTTTGGCACTTCGGGCACCGGCACCTCACAGCATCTTTCGGGCGAACTGATCAAGAAGATGACGGGGATCGACATGGTGCACATCCCGTACAAGGGCGGCGGCCAGGCCATCATTGATCTTTCCGGCGGCCAGGTGCCTGCCGCGGTTCTGGGTTCATCCACGGTCATTCCGCAGGCCAAAGCCGGACGCGTGCGGATACTGGCGGTGACGTCAAAAAAACGTTCGGCTGCCCTGCCCGAGGTGCCGACACTGGATGAATCAGGATTGAAAGGCTTCGACGTTTACCAGTGGACCGCAATGCTGGCACCGGCGAAAACGCCCAAATCCATCATTACCCGCCTCAATACCGATGTGACTGCAATCATCAAGGAACCGGTCGCACGCGAACGCCTGCAGTCTGCGGGATTCGAGCCGCAGACCAGTACGCCGGACTATGTGGCGCAGCTGATCCGCGACGGCATGGCACGCTGGGGCAAACTGATCGAGGAACTGAAACTGGATCTGCGCTGAGCGCCCGGCGGGCACGCGCGGAGGCTATTTCAGCAGCCCCTCGGCCCGCAGCGCATCCTGCACCTTCGGCCTGGCTGCAACCCGCGCCATGAAGGCCTGGATATTCGGCCACGGCGCCATGTCGATCTTGTGGATGCGTGTCCAGTTGAGCACGGTGAAAAGATAGGCATCGGCGACACTGAACGTGTCGCCCATCAGATACTGTTTGCCGGCCAGCATTTTTTCCAGCGCGCCGAGGCGGCGGGCAATGACGCCCATCTGTACGTCCTTCATTTCCGGCGTCATTTTGGGATTAAAAAGCGCACCGATGGACTTGTGCACTTCGGTGGCGATGAAATTGAGCCACTCCATCAACTGGTAACGCGCCATGCCTCCAATCGCAGGCGCCAGACCGGCCGCCGGCTTCTGGTCGGCCAGGTACTGGCAGATCACGCCGACTTCGGTGAGCACCGCGCCATCATCCAGCTGCAGGGCCGGCACATAACCTTTGGGATTGATCGCCCAGTAATCGGCGCCATCCGCGGTTTTCTTGTTGGGGATGTCAACCTTCTCGAGGCCGAAGCTGTAGCCGGCTTCATGCAACACAATATGCGGCGCCAGCGAACATGCACCGGGTGAATAATAGAGTTTCATGGTCGTTTCCTGTCATTTCAAGATGGACGCTCATCCTGCCGCATCAGGATAATCCTTGCAAATCAGCACCCGTGCACCCATACTTCGCGCCGGCAGGAGACTGCTGACATCAGAGCCACGTCTGCATGAATGCGGATGCAAGCGGCATCGCCGGGCCTTTCAGCGCCCCCACCAATCCACTGCAGGAGCATGCCGATGTCCAAAGAAGACATGGTTGAATTCGAGGGCGTCATCGACGAGGTGCTGCCCAACACGATGTTCCGCGTGATGCTGGAAAACGGCCACGCCATCACCGCGTACGCATCGGGCAAGATCCGCAAACACCGCATCCGCATTCTCGCCGGCGACAAGGTCACCATCGAGATCTCGCCCTACGACCTGAACAAGGGTCGCATCAGCTTCCGCCACAAGGATGAACGCGCCGGTCCGCCCGGCGGCGCGCGCCCCGCTTACGTCAAGCGGCGTTAAGCTCCGATCAACGGCCCTGTTCAGGGCCGTTTTTTTCGCGCCGTCATTGCCGGTATGGCGCCCGGCAAGGGCAATGCCGTCTTGTATTTGACCTGCTTCAGCGCAAAGCTGGACTTCAGGTTGCCGACGCCGGGAATCTTTGCGAGAAAATCCACGATGAAACGCTCCAGCGCCTGCACGTCGGCCACCATCACCCGCAGCATGTAATCCGAATCCCCGGTCATCAGATAACACTCCATGACCTCGGGCCGCTCGGCGATTGCGCGCTCGAAAATCTCCAACGCCTTTTCCACCTGCCGCTCCAGCCGCACCTGGATGAACACCGAAACCGTCAGCCCCAGCGCCAGTGCGTCGAGCAAGGTCACATAACGGCTGATCAGGCCACCCTCTTCGAGCCGGCGTACCCGCGCCAGGCAGGGCGACGGTGACAGGTTCACCGCCCGCGCCAGCTCGACATTGGACAGCCGAGCGTCCTGCTGCAGCCGGGCGAGGATTTTCCAGTCTGTTGCATCGAGAATAATTGGACTATGCTCAATTTTTGGCATTTTATGCTGATAATAATTTATTTATCAGCATTATATGCTTATTTAATTCATAAAAACAACGGGATACGAAACCCTGTTCTGCAGGCTTGCGCGTAACATCCGGGACATGCACGCAAGCCTGCGCGCGGAGGAAACCATGACCGACTTATCCGAACTTGCGGCCGCCTTCTGGCGCGTAATGCCCGCCGATCCCGACCCGGTTGAAACGCGTGAGTGGCTGGACGCCTTCAATTCGCTGATCGAATCCGGCGGGCGCGAACGCGCAACCTATCTGCTGCGCAAACTGCTCGATGAGGCGCGTGCAAAACGGGTGCCGATGCCGCCGGTGCTGAACACGCCCTACTGCAACAGCATCGATCTCGCCGAACAGCCGCAGTTTCCCGGCAACCTCGACATCGAAGCGCGCATCTCGGCACTGGTGCGCTGGAATGCGCTGGCCATGGTGGTGCGCGCGAATCGCGGCAGCGCCGAACTGGGCGGGCACATCGCGACTTATGCTTCGATCGCCGATCTGTTCGAAGTCGGCTTCAACCATTTTTTCCGTGCCGGCCAGAACGGCGATGCGGTGTTTTTCCAGCCCCATGCTTCGCCCGGCATTTATGCCCGTGCCTGGCTCGAAGGCCGCTTGAGCGAAGACCAGCTCAACAACTACCGCCGCGAAACTGGCGGACCGGGAACGGGACTGTCGTCGTACTGTCACCCCTACCTGATGCCGGATTTCTGGCAGTTCCCCAATGCCTCGATGGGCCTCGGCCCGGTCAATGCGATTTATCAGGCGCGTTTCATGCGTTATCTGGAACACCGCGGCATCCAGAAAACCGCGGGGCGCAAGGTATGGGCCTTCATCGGCGACGGCGAGATGGACGAACCGGAATCACTGGCCGGCCTTTCACTCGCCGCACGCGAAGGCCTCGACAACCTGATCTTTGTCGTCAACTGCAACCTGCAGCGCCTCGACGGCCCGGTGCGCGGCAACGGTTCACTGATCCA
>CAZSIR010000026.1:0-22187 GCA_964606765.1 uncultured Bordetella sp.
CATCGGTCCGGGGTAGAACTCGGCCAGCGCCGCCTGCAGGGCGTACTCGAGCGGGTCGCCGGCCTCCTCGTACCAGAACAGGGGGTAATCGCGCAGCATTTTTGCGTAAGCGATCGCGGTTTCCAGGTCGAAGCGGCCATTGGCATCGACGGCGAGCTGCGCGTCCCTGCCGATTTCCTGCAATACCGCTTCGATGCGCCGCCGGTCTTCGGCGATGTCGGCGCCGCCGATTTTCATCTTGACCACGCTGTAACCACGCTTGAGGTAACCGCGCATTTCGTTGCGCAGCGCCTGCAGGTCCTTGCCGGGGTAGTAATAACCGCCGGCGGCGTAGACAAAAACTTTCGGATTGGCGCTGACGCCATGTTTTTCCGCGAGGAAACGGAACAGCGGCTTGCGCGCGATTTTCGCGACGGCATCCCAGATCGCCATGTCCAGCGTGCCGACGGCGACCGAGCGTTCGCCGTGGCCGCCGGGCTTTTCGTTCTGCATCATCGCGCCCCAGGCGCGGTGCGGGTCGATGTTGTCCCCGGCTTCGTTCAGCAGCGACGCCGGATCGGCCTCCAGCAGCCGCGGCGCAAAACGTTCGCGGATCAGACCGCCCTGGCCGTAACGGCCGTTGGAATTGAAGCCGTAACCGATGACCGTGCGGCCGTTGATTTTGACATCCGTGACCACGGCGACCAGGCTGCTGGTCATTTTGCTGAAGTCGATATAGGCGTTGCGGATTGGTGAGGCGATGGGCTTCGTGACTTCACGGACATCGGTGATGCGGATCATGATGAATGGCTTCCTGGGATTTTCGGGAGATCGGTGTGACTTACTGGCGTGACAGACTGCACAGAGTCCATATTTTAATCTTTACCGCGCTGCGCGGCCAGACGGCGGTAACATCACGACTGCGCAAAAAATAAAAAGCCGAACACGAGAGGAGCGTCATGTCGCATACATCCCGGAGCGCCCGAATCAAGCGTGCATTGCACATGCTGTTGCCTGTCGTAATGCTGGGTCCGATGTTGCCGGCGCAGGCGGCCGATGCCTGGCCGCAGCGCCCGGTGCGCCTGGTCATACCCTATCCGCCGGGTGGTGCTGGTGACATCGTCGGCCGCCTGCTCGGCAACAGCCTGAGTGCCGCACTGGGTCAGCAGTTCGTCAGTGACAACCGCGGCGGCGGCGGGCAGATCATCGCCACGCAGATCAGCGCCAATGCCGCGCCCGACGGTTACACGCTGTTCCTGGCCAGTGCCACGCATTCGATCAATCCGGCATTGCGCAAGAGCCTGCCTTACGACACGCTGAAGGCGTTCGCCCCGATCACGCTGGTGGCCGAATCGCCGCTGGTGTTTGTGGCGCATCCGTCGCTGAAGGCAACCAATATCAGGGAACTCATCGCGCTGGCCAAGGCACAGCCCGGCCGCATCAATTACGCCTCTTCCGGTCCCGGCACCGGCGGGCACATGTCGGTCGAACTGCTGAAATCACGCACCGGCATCAATCTGGTGCACATTCCGTACAAGGGCGCAGGGCCGGCGCTGGTGGATGTGGTGGCGGGGCAGGTGCAGCTCATCTGCACAAGCCCCCTGCCGGCGATGCCGCATGTAAAGGCAGGGCGGCTGCGCGCGCTGGGCATGACCAGCCTGAAGCGTGCAGACGCCTATCCGGAGGTGCCGACGGTCGCGGACACGGTACCCGGCTATCAATCGACCCTGTGGTACGCGCTGCTGGCGCCGGCGGGCACGCCGCAGGCCATCCTCAAAAAAGCGCATGACGAAACGGTGAAGGCGATCAATGCGGCCCAAATGCGGGAACAGCTGCTGGCCCTGGGCGCGACGCCGGTCGGCAACAACCCGCAGGAGCTGCAGAAATTCATTCGTGACGAAATTGCGATGTGGACCGGGTTGGTGAAGCAGGCGAAAATCAGCCTGGATCCCTGAGCTTCGTTCCGGCATTCATTTATTCATGCAGAGGGCGACATGACCGTAACCGTAATGCTGTTTGACCCGACCGCGCCCCGCGGCGGCTCCGCGCAGCCTGCTGCCGTGCCGGTGAAGCGGACGGCGCTGGCCGGCGCCGTGATCGGTTTCATCGACAACGCCAAACCCAATTTTCATCATCTTGTCGATGACCTTGCCGAGCTGCTGGTGAGCCGCCATGGCGCCGCGCGCGTGGTCAAGCGCCGCAAGACATCGGCGTCGATACCGGCAGAGGCTGCGGTGATTGCGGCCTTGTCCGGCGAGTGCGACGTCGTCATCGCCGGCTCGGGAGACTGAGGATCCTGCGCGTCGTGGAGTGTCCACGACAGTGTTGAAGTGACGAAACAGGGCAAGGCGGCCATCACCGTGTGTTCGACGGCTTTCCAGACGCTGGGGCGGGCCCAGGCGCGTGCGCTGGGCAATGCCGGTCTGCCCATCGCGGTGATTCCGCATCCCTTCGGCGGGCGCGGGCGCGAGGACGTGCGCAGGATCGCCGAACAATGCGCCGATGACATTGCGCGCTTGCTGAGCGGAGCGCAGGCATGAACGCAACTGTGGATCGCGCAGCAACATTCGAGGCGCCGGATGATTTCGACGCCATCAACCGGATTTACCGCGAGCGGCGCTGGGGCGATGGCCTGCCCATCGTGCCGCCGACCGCGGCGCGCGTGGAGCGCATGCTGGCGCAGACGCGGCGCGGCCGCCACGAAGTCGTGGCCAGTGTCGCACCGGGGTTCGGCGCAGCGACTGTGGAGCGCATCGCCATCAATGCCGTGCTGGCCGGCTGCGATGCGGAATGTCTGCCGGTGCTGATTGCGGCCACCGCCGCCGTCGCCGATGCGGAATTCAATCTGCAGGGCATACAGGCAACCACCAATCCGGTGGCGGTGTGGCTGATCGTCAATGGTCCGGTCGCGCGGCGCCTGCAGATGAATGCAAGCTTCAACTGCCTCGGCCAGGGCAACTGGGCCAATGCCACGCTGGGGCGCGCGCTTCGGCTGATCCTGCAGAACATCGGCGGCGCACTGCCGGGGGAGATGGACCGCGCCACGCACGGACAGCCCGGGAAATACACCTTCTGCTGCGCCGAGAACGAGGAGAGTCATCCCTGGCAGCCCTTGCAGGTCGAACGCGGTTTTGCCATGACCGACAGCACGGTGACCGTGGTCGGCGTCGAAGGCACGATGAACATGAACACCCATGCCAAGGCTGCGGACGAACTGGCGCGGGTGATTGCAGACACCATGATTCATCCCCCCAGCAACGAATACGTGCATGGCGGTGAACCGTGGTTCATCCTCGGCAGCGAGCATGCGGAAATTTTCCGGCGTGAAGGCTGGGACAAGGCCCGCGTGAAGTGCGAACTATGGCAGCGCTCGAAAATGCCGGTGAAACAGCTGAGCCTCAATGAGATCGCGCGCGCGCGCGCCTCGCGCACGGTGGAACTCGGGGAACTGAGTGATGACACGCTGCTGCCGATTTCGCCGCGGCCTGAGGATGTTCATCTGATTGTTGCCGGCGGCCCCGGTACGCACTCGGTATACCTGCCGTGCTTCGGCAACAGTCGCGCAGTCACTCGCAAAATTGAAATTTGAGCACCTCTGCATCCCTTATATAAGTTATTGATTTTATTAAGTTTAATTTTTATTGCCAGATTGACTGGCAAATGGTTTGTTGTAAGGCTCCCGTAAGACATGGGTATTAAGGTGTCACCGTGCAGTGACTTTTTGTGCGCAGTGACTGGCCTACATACAGGAGCCGACACCATGGGCAGAGGACGCATCAAGGCGGAAGAGGTAGATCCGAGCAATTCCATCGCGACACGCATCCGCACGGCGATGACCGCCTGTGGCATGAAATCCGTGGCAGAGCTGGGCCGCCGCATCGGACTGCCGCGGCAGACGGTGCATCGCTGGATCAACGGCGACACCAAAAACATGACCCACGAAAATCTCTACAAGGTGGCTGATGCGCTGCAGGTGCGCGCACGCTGGCTGGCGGTGGGTGACACCGCCCCGGCCCAGATCGATCTTGGCGAAGGCGATGTCGTGGGCCTGATCAAGATTTACGAGTCGATGTCGGCGACCGCGCGCGAACAGTGGCTGGCCATCGGCCGCACCCTGCTCTCGATGCACAACGTCGGCAAAGGCACCGTGGTCGACCCGTATCCGAACCTCGCGCCGCTGCCGCCGATTTCCGAAGGCAGCAGCCAGACCGCTGCAACTTCCACGCAGCGCTGAGCGGTCGCTGTTTTCCGCATCCGCGCCGCTGCCGGATGCGGATCGCTGGCGCTGCAGGGCGCCGGCTTGGTAACCTTCCTGTTTTCCTGATGATTTTGCAGGACGCTGCAGGGGCATGCTTTTCGCCCGCCCGCGTCCGGAGAACGGATTGATGCATCGAATACCCTGCGTGTCGCGGCAATTGGCTTTCGCATTGCTGATTGCGGTTCCCGTCCTTGCTTTTGCGGCGGAACCGGCCGCTGAAAAATTAGCGCCCGAAAAGCAGGCCTTCGTGCAGGACATGGTGGAGCGCCACGGTTTTTCGCGGCCGGCGCTGGAGCGGGCCCTGGGCGAGGCGAAATTCCTGTCTTCGATCGTGCGCGCGATGGATGCGCCGTCCACTGCGCTGCCGTGGCATGAATTCCGCGCGCGCCATGTCACCGATGCGCGTATCGCCGGCGGACTCAAATTCTGGAATGAGCATGCGGAGGTATTGGAGCGCGCCGCAGCGGCTTATCAGGTGCCGCCCGAGATCATCGTCACCACCATCGGCGTGGAAACCCTGTACGGCCGCCGCACCGGCAGCGTCAATGTGCTGGATGCGCTGGTGACGCTGGCCTTCGGTTATCCGCGGCGCGCGGAATTTTTCCGCGGCGAACTCGAGCAGTTCCTGCTGCTCGCCCGTGAAAACAGCTGGAAGCCGGGTACTGTGAAAGGTTCGTTCGCCGGCGCCATCGGCGTGCCGCAGTTTCTGCCCAGCAGCTACCGCAGGTATGCGGTGGATTTTGACGGCGACGGGCGCCGCGACCTGCGCCAGGTCGCCGATGCCATAGGCAGTGTCGCGAATTATTACCGCCACTTCGGCTGGCAGCAGGGCGCGCCGGTGATTGTGCCGGTCGATGTCGGCGCCACGGCGCTGGACCCCATGCTCGCTGCGGGACTCGCGCCGCACACATCCGTGGCCGAATTCAGGAAACGCGGCGTGGTGCCGCTGGAGCCGGTGCCGGATGACGCCCTTGCAGCCCTGATCGGCGCTGAGGCGGAGAGCGGCATGCGCTACTGGCTGGGCCTCAACAATTTTTATGTCATTACGCGCTACAACCGCAGCATCAACTATGCGCTGGTGGTGCAGGAGCTGGCGGCTGAACTGCGACGGCAACGCGGCGCCAATCCTTAGCGTACCGGCTGCTGCGCGGCAGGCTGGCGCGGAAACGCGACCAGATGATCGAGTTCGAGGCGGATGCCGATTTTTTCGCCGATGGCGTGGTTGTGGTGGCTGGGCACCAGCGAATAAACACTTCCGCCGTCTGCCAGGCGCAGCGTGTAGAGGAATTCCGCGCCGCGAAAAGCCTTGTGCAGCACAGTCGCCTGCATGGGGCTTTCATCATCGTGCAGCACGTCGTCGGGCCGCAGCAGCACGTCAACGCCGGTGCCGGCGGGCCAGTGCTGCGGGCTGCCTGATACGAATTCGCCCAGTTCGAGGCGGATCTGCCCGTTTTCAGTCACGGTGCCGGGCAGGAACAGGCCCTGACCGATGAAATCGGCCACAAAACGCGTCTGCGGCTCGTGATAAATCCGGTATGGCGTATCCCATTGTTCGATGCGGCCGTTTCTCATGATGCCGACCATGTCGGCGATGTTGAAGGCTTCGTTCTGGTCATGGGTCACCAGAACCGCGGTGATGCGCTCGCGTTTGAGGATGTCGCGCACTTCGATGCTCAGGCGCTCGCGCATCTCGACGTCGAGGTTGGAGAAGGGTTCGTCGAGCAGCAGCAGTTGCGGGCGCGGCGCCAGCGCGCGGGCGAGCGCGACGCGCTGCTGCTGGCCGCCGGACAGCGCCTGCGGATATTTGTCGCCGAGATCGGCGAGCCCGACCACGCCCAGCAGCTCCCTGACCCTTGCGTCACGTTCGGCCGGAACCGTGTCGCGCAAACCAAAGGCAATATTGCCGGCCACGGTGAGGTGCGGAAACAGCGCATAGTCCTGGAAGACGACGCCGATGCGGCGTTTTTCCGGCGCCACCACAAATCCTTTGGCGCTCATCACCGTGCCGTCCAGCGCCACTGTGCCGCCGAGCACCGGCTCGAAGCCGGCAATGCAGCGCAGCACCGTGGTTTTGCCGCAGCCGCTGGCGCCGAGCAGGCAGGCAATCATGCCGGCTTCCACCTGGAAGCTCACGCCCTGCAGCACCGGCGTGCGGTCGTAGGCATGGCTGACATCGGTAAAAGCGAGGCGTGAGGACATGCGGAAATTATAGCGGTTTTGCGGTTGATTATTATTCTTGTTAGAATGATTTTCTTATAAATTTCCGTAACTTACGTCGGTCTTTGCCGGCCTTTGGTCCCGGTTCTGGCTGCTTTTGCAAACGCTCCGCTGCAAATTCCTGCGCGATTCCCTTGACTGCCGCAACTCTCCCGAACATCCCGTCCGCAGCGGCTTCCCTGCGCAAGCGCCTGCCACGGCTGCTGACGGTTTTTTCAGTGCTGCTGGCGCTGGTCCTGGCATTGCCGGTCATTGTCGTGCTGCTCAACCTGCTTGCGCCGGCCACCGACACCTGGCGGCACCTCGTTGCCACCGTGCTCGGGGAATATGTCATCAACTCGCTGCTGCTGATGCTCGGCGTCGCCTTGGGCGTGATTGTCGGCGGCGTCTCGACGGCATGGCTCACCACCATGTGCCGCTTTCCGGGGCGGCGCGTATTCGAGTGGGCGCTGCTGCTGCCGATGGCTGTGCCGGCGTACGTAATGGCCTACGCCTATACCGATCTGCTGCAGTTCGCCGGCCCGGTGCAATCCCTGCTGCGCGAACTGACCGGCTGGGGCGTGCGCGAATACTGGTTTCCCGACGTGCGCTCGCTGGGGGGGGCCGTGCTCATGCTGTCGCTGGTGCTGTATCCCTATGTTTATCTGCTGGCGCGCGCGGCGTTTCTTGAGCAATCGGACAGCATGCTCGAAGTGGCGCGGGTGTCGGGTTACGGGCCCTGGGGTACTTTCCGCAGGGTTGCCTTGCCGCTGGCGCGCCCCGGCATTGTCGCCGGAACGGCGCTGGCGCTGATGGAGACCCTCGCCGATTACGGCACGGTCGCCTATTTTGGCGTGCAGACATTCACCACGGGCATTTTTCGCGCCTGGTTTTCGCTGGGTGATCATCTGGCGGCTGCGCAACTGTCGGCAATGCTGCTGGGGTTCGTGTTTCTGCTGCTGTTGCTGGAGCGCATCAGCCGGCGCGGTGCGGCCTTCCACTCGAATTCGCACCGCAAGCGCCTGCGCAACGTCTATCACCTGCGCGGGCCGCGGGCGCTGGCCGCAGTGCTGTTCTGCGTGGTGCCGCTGCTTTTTGGTTTCCTGCTGCCGGCGGGAATCATGGCGCAGATGGCGATCACCTCGGGTGATGCCCAGTTCGGCGCGCGTTACCTGACACTGACCGGGAATACCGTGACGCTGGCGGCGGTGAGCGCGGGGCTGGCCGTGGTGCTGGCGCTGGTCGTGGGGTACGCCGGACGCGTGTCGCCGACACGTCTGGTGCGCGTCGCAAACCGTGTCGCCGGCCTGGGATACGCGGTGCCCGGCGCGGTGATTGCCGTCGGTGTGCTGATTCCGGTGACCCGGCTCGATCATGTGCTGGCGCGCTGGATCGAGGCGGCCGGCGGCGATAATCCCGGACTGCTGCTGACCGGCGGCATTGCCGCGCTGGTTTATGCCTATCTCGCGCGGTTTTTTGCCGTGGCGCTGCAATCGGTGGACGCCGGACTCGCCAAGATCACGCCGTCGATGAGCGACGCGGCGCGGTCCATGGGCCTGGGACCGGGGGAAACGCTGGCACGGGTGCATGCGCCGCTGTTGTGGCGCAGTGCGCTGACCGCAGGGCTGCTGGTGTTTGTTGACGTGATGAAGGAACTGCCGGCGACATTCGTGATGCGGCCGTTCAATTTCGATACGCTGGCGGTGCAGGCCTACAACCTTGCGGCTGATGAACGGCTGGCCGAAGCGTCAACGGCAGCGCTCACCATTGTGCTGGTGGGGCTGCTGCCGTTGATCGTATTGTCGCGGATGATGCTCAGGCCGGAGCCCGGGCAGCGCATCGATTAGCCGGGGGAGCCTGGTCAATCCCGCTTACTTGTAGCCGACGCGGTCGAAGATTTTCTGTGCGGCCGGCTGGTTCTTGCCCAGTGCGCTGATGTTCAGCGTGTCCATCTTGAAGCTGCCGAGCGCCGCCAGCGCGCGGTTGTTGAGGGGGGCGCTTTTGACCACCGGCCATTCGTTGTTGCCTTCGGCAAAATACGTCTGCGCCTGGTCGCTGGCGAGGTATTCGAGATACTTGATCGCAGCCTCCTTGTTGCGCGCCGTCTTGATCACGCCCGCACCCGACACATTCATGTGGGTGCCGAAGCTTTTCTGGTTGGGCCAGATGATGCCCGTGGCGTCAATCAGCTTGCGGTCTTCGGGTTTTTCCGAAGCCAGCAGCCGAACGTAGTAATAGCTGTTGCTGATCGCCACGCTGCATTCGCCTGAAGCGACAGCCTTGATCTGGTCGGTATCGCCGCCCTTGGGCGCCCGCGCAAAGTTGGCAACGACCCCCTTGGCCCATTGTTCTGCCTTGGCTTCACCCCAGTGTTCGATCAGCGCGCTCATCAGCGACAGGTTGTAGACGTGGCTGCCGGAGCGTGTGCAGACCTTGCCTTTGAGCTTCGGGTCTGCGAGATCCTCGTAGTTCTGCACATCCGCTGCCTTGATGTCCGCCTTGTTGTAAACAATGACGCGGGCGCGCGCTGAAAATCCGAACCACAGGTTGTCGGGCGTGCGCATGTTGGCGGGCAGGCGTTCGGCCAGCACCTTGGACTGGATCGGCTGGAACAGTCCGGCCTGTTCGGCGCGCCACAGGCGGCCGGCGTCCACCGTGACCAGTACGTCGGCGGGACTGGCGGCGCCTTCGTTGACGATGCGCGCAATCAGCGGGTCTTCGCCGGCTTCGATGCGGTTCAGCTTGATGCCGGTGGCTTTGGTGAAATTGGCGTACAGCGCTTCATCGGTCTGGTAGTGGCGCGAGGAATACAGATTGAGTTCCTGGGCAGGGGCATGGGCGCAGAACAGGCCGGCCAAAGCCAGCGACAGAGG
The DNA here is from genome assembly GCA_964606765.1 of uncultured Bordetella sp. GTDB lineage: Bacteria > Pseudomonadota > Gammaproteobacteria > Burkholderiales > SG8-41. The sequence continues at coordinate 9,307 of CAZSIR010000026.1, forward strand.
AGCGAGGCGCATTTAAATATCCTTTTAAAACAATTGGTTGCGTTTTATACAACGGAGCGGATAAGAATACTAACAATAACTATTCTCATTAGCAAATGAGAAATCGTGATGGCTGTGATGGGGATTTGCGTGGAGCATGGTGCGCCGCCGGCGGATTTTCCGGCACGGAACCAGGGATTTTCAGTGCCCTAGATGGGCAGGCGGCGGGCGCCGTTGTAGCGGCTTTTCCAGTAGCGCTGGCTCATGTCGACGATTTCCACGCTTCCACCGCGACTGGGGGCATGGACAAAACGGGAATCGCCGAGGTAAATGCCGACATGGGAAAACGGTTTGCGCAGGGTGTTGAAAAACACCAGATCGCCGGGTTGCAGTTCGGATTTGTCGACGGACAGGCCGACATGGCTGATTTCCTGGGCAGTGCCGTGCAGGGGCTGGCCGGTAATCTGGGCATAGACGTAGCGGATCAGTCCGCTGCAATCGAAGCCGGTTTCGGGCGAGGTCCCGCCCCATTGGTAACGCACGCCGATGAAACTCAGGGCGCGCAAGGCGAATTCCTGTGCATGGCCGAGCACACCCGGCTCTGTTGCAGCCGCGGGCGCAAAGTCAGGCGGCCGGGCGCTGTCTTCCGCGCCGGCGGTCAGCGGCAACAGCAGGGCGGTGATCAGCAGCAGGGTCAGTCGCATGGCCGGAATGTAATCAATAACAATATGATTGTAAAGGTAAAATTATCAATTATTGGAGGGCGGCGCTGGCCCCGCATGGCAGGTAAACTGGGGCATCGCAACCAGCGTTGAAGCCGACATGGGCAATCGCATGAAAAATCGCGGGTTCCTGCTGACCCTGCTGCTGTGCTGGACGCTGGCGCCGCTTGCAGTGGCGCAGAACACGGTGGAGGTTCTGCCGCTCAAATACCGCAAAAGCGAGCAGGTGATTCCGGTGATCCAGCCGCTGCTCGGACGTGATTCCAGCATCAGCGGTTTCCAGAACCAGCTGGTGATCCGCGCCACGCCGGCCGAACTGGCGCAGATCAAACGCGTACTGGCCGAGCTTGATACGGCGCCGAAGCGACTGCTGATTACCGTGCGCCAGGACGCCGACATCGACCAGGCCCGGCGCGAGGCGGAATTGTCGGGCAGCGTCGGCGGCAGCAATGCCCGCATCATCGTGCCCGGCAGCGGTTCGCGCGAGGGCGGCAATGTGGTTTTCCGCGATGGTGATGACCGCCTGCGCGGCCGTATCGTTGATGCACAGCGCTCGGGCAGTTCCAACACTTCACAGTCGATACAGGTGCTCGAAGGCTACAGCGCCTTCATCCGCATCGGTGAATCGCGCCCGGTGCGCAGCCGCCAGGTGGTGCGGACCGTCGTCAACGGCCAGATCGTCGACCGCGTGGTGGAGGGCACGGAATACCGTGACGCCAATACCGGTTTCAGCGTGGTGCCGCGGGTGCAGGGCGACCGCGTCACGCTGGACATCGATCCGCAGCGCGAGGCCTTCGATGACGGGCGGCGCGGCACGATCAGCGTGCAGCGCGTGGTGACCACGGTATCCGGCCGCCTCGGCGAATGGATGGACCTCGGCGGCATCAGCGAATCACGCAGCGACAATCAGTCCCAACTGCTCGGTCGCGGCAGCAGCAACAGCAGCGAGCGGCGTGGTGTGCAGGTGAAGGTCGAGGAACTGCCTTAGCCGGGCTAGAACGAAGAGCCGGGCTGTTGCAGGAATTCGATTTCTTCCGGCGTCGAAGCCCGGCCCAGGATGCGGTTGCGGTGCGGGAAGCGTCCGAAACGGTGGATCACGTCGCGATGGCGCACCGCGTAATCCACATATCCGCTGAAGGTTTTGCGGTCAGATTCCGGCACGCCGGCCGCCAGCGCGGTGAACAGTGCGACACAGCGCGCCTGCAGTTCCGCGGATTCGCTGTGCTCCAGCGGCAGGTAGAAAAACACGCGTTCGATTGCCCGCAGGCTGCGGTCGGCGCCGGCGGCGATGCCATCCAGCGCCAGCCTGCTTGCCTGCGGGTCAAAGGCAAAGGCGCGCGGCGTGTCGCGGTACATGTTGCGCGGAAACTGGTCGAACAGCAGGATCAGCGCGAGCCGTCCGCGCGCATGGTCCAGCCATGCGTCATGCTGTCCTGCGGCTGCGGCATCCACCAGCGCCGCGTAACGCCTGCGGATCTCCGCATCCACGGCTTCGTCCTTCGACCACCACAGTTTTTTCCGCGCCTGCGCGGTTTCGCTGTCGCCGGTTTCTGCGCCAAACCAGAAATCGAGAATACTGTCGGGATTGTGCGCTTCCGGCATGGCGGCATTCAGCGATATTTCGCGGCCGTGATGAACTGGCCGAAAGTTTCACACCAGATGATGACGGCGTTGTAGGCGGCGGGATCCACCGCCGGGGGAACCGGCACGATGAAGTTGTCAAAGGTCTTGATGTCGCCAATGCGCACCATCTGTGGTTTCAGGCGCAGGAAATCGGCTTCGGTTTCGACGAATTCGCGTGACAGATAGAGTTTGTAATCCGGCCCGGGTGCGAGGCGGCCCATCAGCGCGATGCTGCTGCGGCTGACGGAAACCGTGCCCTCGCCCCAGTGCAGCAGGTCGCTGTCTTTCAGGTTGCGGCGGAATTCGCCTTTGAACATCGCGACGCCGGACTGCGCCGTGACTTCGGCGGCCGAAGGCGCGGCCGGGGCGATCAGGATGGGCAGCGCGTAAATGCCCAGGGCAAAACCGATGGCCAGGGCCACGCTGTGGGTGATTCCCGACATCAGCCATTTTTTCATTGCCGTCTCCTGTCTTCCAGGGCCGAGCATAAACCAGATCGCCAAAGGCTTGACGCTGCCTCCGCAACTGGTGAGTATGCGGTGCATCGTTTGCATCGCCATTTCCGGAGTATGCATGTTCCTCAAGCGTGGTTTTGATTCCATCGTCGCCACCTGGCTTGCCGGCCTGGTCGTATTCCTGCCGCTGGCACTGACGCTTGCCGTTCTGGGCTGGCTGATCGGCGTGCTGAATGATTACCTTGGCCCGGACAGCATGATCGGCGGTTTTTTTCTGGCACTGGGTTACAAGGTCGCGGCGCATTCGCCGGTGCCGTATCTGCTGGGCACCCTGGTGCTGATGGCCGGGATCTACCTGCTGGGTCTGGCCTTGCGCCTTGGCCTGCGCCGTCCCCTGGCAAAATTCCTCAATGTCACGCTGAAGCGGGTGCCGCTGATCGGCCCGCTGTACGATTTCACCAGCCGTTTTGTCGGCCTTCTCGACCAGAAACACAGCGACATCGGCGCGATGAGCGCTGTGTGGTGTTTTTTTGGCGGAGATGGCGTGGCGGTGCTGGCGCTGGCGCCGAATTCAGAGCCCATCGACATCGACGGCCGCAACTATTTTGCGGTGCTGGTGCCGACGGCCCCCGTACCCATCGGCGGCGGCCTGTTGTATGTGCCGGTCGAATGGGTCAAGCCCGCGAACATCGGCATCGACAAGCTGACGGAGATTTATGTGTCCATGGGCCTGACGCCGCCGCCATCCTCCGCGGAATTGGCGCAGATCGCTGCGAACGCAAAAGAAAAAGCGGAGAGGAAAATCTAGTTTTCCGTCAGCGTCATCAGGATATCGGCATACCAGGCGCAGTTCAGGCCCAGCGCCTCATCAACGCCTTCTTCGCGGCTGCCGACATCCAGCCGCGATGAATGCACGCCGAGCAGCTGCCACGGCAAGCCCCGGTCCTGCGCCGCCTGATCATTGATCCGCATCACCACCGGCGCACCGCTGGTGCCGCGATGGGTGCGGGCATCGGTAAGAAAATAACCCATGCCCTGAAAGCGCAGTCCGAACGAAGAGGCCACCGCGGCGCGGCGCGCCACCGGCATGTGGTGCAGCGTGTCGTGAAAACCCAGCGGAAAACCCACCACCAGCAGGCGCGTGCCGACCTCGATATGGTCATGCGGCGTGTAGAGATGGGCGGGCGTGAATGCGGCATACACCACGGTTTGCGGCAATGCCGGGCGCTCGATTTCGATCACCGCGACATCGATTTCGCCGGCGGCATCCACCCCCTGGCGCCACAGGTTTCTGCCGTCGCGGTACAGGGGGATCGAGAAGCCGGTGGAGCGCGCCATGTTTTCCGGATCCAGGTGCAGTTCGATCTCGATGCGGTCCGGCGCGTGACCGGTCGGTACATCCAGCATCACGTGGCGGCTGGTCACGAGGAACAGCCGGCCGTCGCGTTCAAAGAAAAAACCGCTGGCGTTGGTCAGCAGCCGCTGTTGCTGAAAGGTCAGGATGCGGGTGGCGGTGAGCAGCAGGGATTCAATCATCAGCAGGGCAGTTTACCGCAGCGGCCTGTCGTCCGCCGCAGGGCCGGCCCTGCGCCGCGAAAGCGCGGCCATCAGCCACAGCGCGACGCCGATCACGCCGCAGATGAAGCAGCCCAGGTAAAGCGCGTCGATCGACATCAGCCGCAGCAGTGCATTGCCCTCCGACCACGGCCTCAGCGGCAGCATGTCGGCATGCATGACGCCGTCGAGCAGCACATGGCTGTACGTGCCGATGAAGGCGCCGCTTGCGGCGGCGGCGCGGGTGATCGGTTCCGGAGAACACAGCCATTGCAGCTTGTGGTGTTCGAGTTCGCGGTTCCAGCGCCGCAGGATCCGGTTGCACAGGGGCGGCGCCAGAAGAAACGCCGTGAGGCCGATCAGCGTAGCGCCGGGAACGGTGTGGGTCCAGCCGTGCAGCACATCGGCGCCGCGGATGAGGCCGATCAGCGGCTCAATGTCCATTGCGACCTGTGCGATGCCGAACACCAGCACGCTGAAATGGCGGCCTGCCGCTGCCTTGATGGCCAGTCCGGGCCCCATGTGCAGGGGGGTAAAAGGCATGCGGGGCGGTCAGGCCGGATCGACCGGGAAAACGGAATTCAGCGGAACCGGCAGTTTGAACGCTTCCGGTCTGGCGGGGCACATGGCGCACGCCGGTTCTTCTTCGCGGCTGAAGAATTCCTCAAGCTGTGCGTCGCTGCAGGCGGATTCCAGCGGCTGGTACTGCAGGTAGGGTTTCCATTGCGCGGAGAGCTGGTATTTGTCGTCCTGCATTTTCAGATAAGCCAGGGGCGCGCATTTCCAGATTTTGCCTTCAAACAGCTGGGGGCAGTATCTGGCGGGGCAATGCGCCCAGCTTTGCCGCGGCTGTCCATCCTGAAACGGCGCCATGGCGCCGCCCCTGCCGTGATAACGGCGGGTCCAGTTCTGGAATGACAGGTAGACCTCGACGCGGATGGCGTAATCCCGAACCCAGGCCTTCAGCAGATCGAAAATCGGCACCAGCTTTTTCTGGTACTCCAGTGAATCGTGATGAATCGACAGATAGATGCAGGCGTTCGGATCGCGTTGCAGGACGGCGGGCAAACCGGGGTGCCGGTGCAGGAAAAAACCGTTGGTCACCAGCCGCAGATGACTCTTTGGCCAGTGCCTGCGCGCCAGCGTCACGCATCCCGGCAGATCGGGATGGATGCTGGGTTCGCCGCCAAGCAGGGAAAGGGTCTGCGGATGCAACCTTTGGCTCCACAGGCCCATCCAGCGATCCGCCTCATCCAGCGCGAGGGTGCCCTTGTGTCCCTGATTGGAATAGTGGGAACAGCTTTCACAGGACAGATTGCAGCTGTGGGCGAGGTGGATTTCCAGGTTGCTGATGCTGCGCATATTGGATGGCGCCAAAAGCTACTGCACCGTCGCCCCGTTCGGCAACTTGTAGAGCGCATCCATCGTCTCCAGATCGCGATCGGACAGTTCCGCCCGCGTCGTCGGCAGCATCTGCGGATACATGATGTCGCGCGGCGAGTCGCTGTGTCCGAGGATGCCCAGCGAGTGGCCCATTTCATGGATGGCGATGGCCTTGATGAGGTCGTACAGCCTGTCGTCGACGCCCGCCATGACCTGCGGCGGGACAACGACGGCCAGGCCATCGGTTTCGAGATGCAGGCGCTTGCCGTCGATTTTCCAGCCGACGCGGGCCTGGCCGGCAGCGTGATTGTTCATGCCCCCGGTCCACACCACGCGGATGTCCCACAGCCGCAGCGTGAAGTCACCGCTGTCAATGATCAGGGGGAAGGGATGGCCATCCCAGACCTTGATGCCTTCCACGACTGCGGCACGTATCCGGTCCGAGGTTTCTTTTGAAATGGGGTAATTCAAGTCCGGCGGCGGGACGCGAATCCGCAGCTTTCCCTTGTCGAGTCCCCAGCGCGTGACCAGGGAACCCTGCAGCGCTTTGCAGAGGTAGCCGCTGCCGCGGCAGACTTCACTGGCATCCAGCGTCACACCGACGCCTTCCTCCAGTTCCGGCGGGGGGCAGGCCACTGCGCCGCTCCTGCCGCAGCCGGCGCGAAAGCCGAACCAGTAGATGGCGAAAACAAATGCGCCCCAGCAGATCAGCCGGATCATGATGCAGTCCGCGCCGGACCGCGTGCCAACGTTGTGCGCATGCCGATACCCCCTGTGGCCAGCCGCCGCGAAGGGCGCTGGTTTAGCTCATTTCCAGCCCAGCCACTCGCAGACCCCGCGTCCCAGCACCCATTCCTTGTCGGCCTCCTTCAGCCAGGGTGCATCCTTCAGCCACATGTCGACGTGTTCGCGGTACGGCACCGGCGAGCGCGACCAGTCGCTGCCCCAGAAAAAGCGCTTCGGGCCAAAAGCCTCGAAGGCGCGTTTCGCATGGACCTGCATTTTTTTGAAGGGATAGGCTTCGTTGATGTATGAAGGCAGCGCACTGGCCTTGACCGCGACGTTGGCGCGTTTTGCAATTGGCAGCAGCTTGTCGAAATCACGGAAGGTTTCGTCTTCCGGTTTGCCGCTGCTGAGCGACATGTGATCCATGACGATTTGCAGATCCGGATAGCGTGCCGCCACATTGTCGATGGCATGCACGAAATTCTGCGGCGCCAGCACCATCAGCTTGATGCCGAGTTTTTCCGCCTCGGCCCATACCCAGTCGAACTTGCCATCGACCAGCGGCTGCTGCAGTACGGGAATGTGGAAAGTGAAACGCATGCCGAGCATGCCGGGCTGTTTGAGCCAGGTCTTGATCGTTGTCTTCGCGTCCGGCGCTTCCGGATTGAAACGGCCCATGATCGCAAAGCGGTCGGGATGCGCCTTGACGGCGGCAATGGCCAGATCGTTGCGGTCGCCTTCCCAGGATGGCGGCACGATGACCACGCGATCAACGCCGGCTTCATCCATGTCTTTCAGCAGTTGTTCGTGGCCCAGCGGGATTTCGCGCTGCGCATGCGCGCGCGCAGGCCAGGGTCGCTCCGGTGTGTTGGCGCCCCAGATGTGTACTTGTGAATCGGCGATCAGCATGCAGGCCTCCGGTTTCGGGAAGCCCGATTCAATGACGAACTGCGAGGTGCGTCAAGGCGTCCGGAACGTGGAGCACATGGGCATTCATCTACTGGTTTCCCGTTACACTGCGATGCGCCCGACGCAGCATGATCGCTGCGGCATTGCAGGCGACAAATAACTATAAATATTTGATTTTAAAGGATAATTTATGAACGGCGCAGAGAGCCTGGTGCGCACGCTGCTGAACGGCGACGTCAATGTCTGCTTCGCCAATCCCGGCACTTCTGAAATGCATTTTGTCTCGGCGCTGGATCGCGTCGAAGGTGTGCGTTGCATCCTCGGTTTGTTCGAAGGTGTGGTCACCGGTGCTGCCGATGGTTATTACCGCATGGCGGGCAAACCGGCGGCGACGCTGCTGCATCTTGGCCCGGGACTCGGCAACGGACTCGCCAATCTGCACAATGCAAAAAAAGCGCGTTCGGGCATGGTCAACATCGTCGGTGAACATGCGAGTTATCACATCAAACATGATGCGCCGCTGACCGCCGACATCGAAGGTGTGGCGCGGCCGATGTCGGACTGGGTGCTGACTTCGCGTTCATCCAAAGCGGTTGCGGCCGACGGCGCGAAAGCGGTGGAAGCTGCGCGCCAGGCGCCGGGGCAGATCGCGACGCTGATCCTGCCGGCAGATACGGCATGGGGTGAGGCGGACGGACCAGCCACCGTGAATGCACCGGCAGCACGCGAGCGTGTGCCGGACAGCGCGATTGCCGATGCAGTGCGTGCACTGACGGCTGGCCAGCCTGCGGCGATCCTGCTCGGTGGCGCGGCCCTGCGTGGCAAAGCGCTGGATTGCGCGGCGCGCATCGCTGCAAAAACCGGCTGCACATTGATTTCCGAATACAACAATGCCCGCATGGAGCGTGGTGCCGGACGGGCCGTGGTCAAGCAGCTGCCCTTCGTCGTCGACAACGCACTGGCGATGCTGAAGGATGTGCGCCAGCTGTTGCTGGTTGGTGCCAAATCACCGGTATCGTTTTTTGCGTATCCGGGCAAACCCAGTGTGCTGGTGCCTGAGGGTTGCACGGTGACCAAGGTCGCCGGCGCAGAAGCCGATCTTGAGGCGGCACTCGAAGCACTGGCCGATGCGCTGGGTGCGCGCGACTCGGCGCCACGCCTCAATGCGCCGGCGTACGACACCGCGCTGCCCACCGGACAAGTCACCCTCGACGGCCTGGGTGCCTTGTTCAATGTACTGATTCCCGACAACGCGATCATCATCGACGAAGCCGTCACCAGCGGCCGCGCCTTCACCGGCGCGACGCCGGGTGCGCGGCCGCATGACTGGTTGAACATCATGGGTGGTTCCATCGGCTGGGGATTGCCCGCTGCAGTGGGTGCGGCGATTGCGGCGCCCGATCGCAAGGTCATTGCCTTGGAAGGCGACGGCAGCGCGCTGTATACCCAGCAGGCGCTGTGGACCATGGCGCGCGAGAACCTCGATGTCACCGTGGTGATCTTCGCCAACCGGGCGTACAAGATTCTGCTTGGAGAACTCGTCAACGTTGGCGCTGCGGCACCGGGACATAACGCAACGGCGATGCTGACGCTGGACCGGCCGGATCTGGATTGGGTGTCCATTGCCAAGGGGTTTGGCGTGGAGGCGGGGCGGGCGACGACGCTGGATGAATTGGCAGTGCAGTTCAGGCGCGGTCTGTCGAGGCCGGGGCCGTATCTGGTGGAACTGGTGATGGCATAAGTATCGGATTTTTAGGATGCGATTGATTTACTTAACCAGTGTTTTGCTGCCCCTGATCTCGTTTGCGGGGTGCGGTGATGGCCATGTGTACACGCTTTATAGAAATAGTCCGATGGACCAGAGTATGCGTATTCATATTGCGACCTTCGATGCCAGGCAGAAAGATGCGGAAGCTTACAATATGGAAAACTGCGAAATGGCGAAGACGCTGTATGAGCGTCAGCAGGGTGTAACCGTCAATTACTGGTGTGAACAGGGTGGATTTCGGAAGTAAAGACGGCTGACGTTTTTTGCTTGGAATACGATGCCTTGAAAAACGTAAGTTTTTCCCGGGTATCGGCGGGTGAGTGGATTGGGGAGGGTGATGCAATGAGAAAAGCGACAAGGATCGCTGTGCTCGTATGTCTTGCTGTCTCAGGCGCCGCCATGGCGCAGCCGGTACAGGCGCAGATGTACTGGCGCTTCGACGCCGGCTGGTCCGGAGCCAACAATGCGGATTTCAAGGACAACGATTTCAACAACACCGGCAACATCTGCTCCGACCCTGGCTGCACCCAGTCGGGCACGGTGAACAAGGTCGGCGGTTCACCGATCATCGGCGCCGGTCTGGGTTATCGTTTTTCCGGCAATCTGCGCGGCGACGCGACACTCGCCTATCGCGGCTTCTACAACCTGAATGAATTCAAGGGCGACGCGACCTACCAAGCGGACATCAAATCGATGGCCTTCATGGTAAACGGCTATTACGACTTCAGCGCCGGCGGCGTCAGGCCGTACATCGGCGCCGGCATCGGTTGGGCGCGCAATGAAACGGAAAGACTGACCCAGGATTTCGGTTTTGGCTTCGCCAATACTTTCAGCGGCGCTACAAAGAACAACACTGCCTTTGCCTTGATGGCCGGTGTCAGCATTCCCTATTCGGGCTGGACGATGGATGTCGGCTACCGCTATATCGACCTGGGCAAGTTCGGCACCGGGACCGTTGCCGCCTTCGGTATCACCGGCGGCCACACCGGCAAGCTGTCTGCACACGAGTTCACGCTCGGCGTCCGCTTTTAGCGTACTGTTTGCCGAGTCAAAATGCATGTAAGGCAGCGGAATATTTCATGCCGCCTTGACTGCATGGCTGCTTCGCAGCCGTCATTTCTCCATCCCTGCATTGATCAGGGCTTTTGTTCCCCGGATGTGTGCCAGCCCCCAATCCCTGATCGCTTCCAGTACCGGGCCCAGGCTTTTTCCCTTTTGGGTCAGGTGATAGGTCGCGTGGCCGCCGGCCGGAGCAACGCGGCGTTCGACCAGGCCCTGTGCGACCAGCGCGTTGAGGCGCGTTGAAAGAATGTTCGTCGCCATGTTTTCGGGCGAACGTCCGAAATCGGCGAATCTGTTCTTGTTGGCAAATAGATCCCGGACGACCAGCAAAGTCCAGCGGTCTCCTATCAGATCCAGTGCACAGGCCACCGGGCAGGGTGACCGATGCTGTTCAGCGCGCCGGACGGCTGCTCCGCTGCGTTTGTCCAGGGCATGCGCATTTCGATTGCGTTGTTTGACGGTTTTCATCTTGGCCAAGCTTGATTTACTTGCATTATGCCAGTAAATTTCCGTCCAGTCACCGGCTTCTGGATTGAGATTCAAGCGGCTCGGCCCGAATGTCAGGACGATGTCCTGGCAGACATTGCGGGGACTCGACCAGCCTTTTTATTTCGCTAAAGGAACTCAAATGTATCAGATGCTGGATGTCCATCCGGGAACGCTGACGATCATCATGGCCGCATTTCTGGTCACGCCGTTTTACCTGCTTGCCACCTATGTTTACAGCGGGGCATCCGCCCGCAAGGGCCTGATTCTCGGCGGCTCATTTCTGCTCTGGGGGGCGCTGATGGTCTGGTTCTGCATGGCCGGAGCCATAAACAGGGCTGGTCCCCCGGGCAATCTGTTCGTTCCGCTGTTCTGGATTGCCCCCAGCTTGTTGCTTTTTTTTGCGCGCGACTGGGTGCTCGCGGAACCGCTTTCCCAGCGCTGGCTGATTGGTCTGCAACTGTTCCGCGCCATTGGCGGCCTGTTTCTGCTGGAAATGGCAAGGGGAAACCTGCCAGGCATCTTTGCGCTTCCCGCGGGCATCGGCGATTTGCTGGTCGCTGCAGTGGCTGCGGGCGTGCTGTGGCGGTATCGTAATGCGGATGGCATTCCTGCCTCAGCGGTACTGTTGGTTGCAATGGTAGGCACTGCCGACTTCATCAGCGCTTTTTTCTTCGGGTTTACCTCCTCATCTGGGCCGCAACAGCTGTTTTTCCCGGAGATTCCCAACAGAACCATGCTGTTTCCGACCGGCATGATTCCGCTGTTCCTGGTTCCCTATGCGATTTTCTTTCATACGCTCTCTGTGCTGAACCTGCTGCGAACTTCAGGGTTGGGAAATTCGGCATTGCGGAAGGGGGCCGGCCATGCCTGAAAACGGTCTGCGCCCGCAAAGAAGAAAAATGCTGCTTGGGCTTGCCGCCCTGTCCGTTTCCGGAATGACTGGCTGTGCTGCATTCAATTACAACGCCCCGGATGCACCACGGGCAATGGCTGGAATACGGCGATTCACTCCGCCGCCACGGCTTGCACTGGTGCTGGGGAGCGGCGGACCCCGGGGATATGCGCACATCGGGGTGCTTCGCGTGCTGGAAGAGGCCGGGATCGAACCCGATCTGGTTGTTGGCAGCAGTGTCGGGGCTTTACTCGGTGTGTTTTGGGCCAGCGGACTGTCTGCGCGGCAAATCGATGATTTGTCGATGCAGGGCGGCCCGCTGACACTCTTTGACCCGTCACCTTTCGCCGACCGTGGCTGGATTCACGGTCAGAAGCTGCAGGACTATGTCAACAGGGGGGTCGGCGGTCGCAAGCTGGAGGAACTGCAGCGGCGCGTCATCGTTGTCGCCACGGACCGCGCTGACGATACGCCACGATACTTCAGCCAGGGCAACAGCGGTGTCGCCGTGCGCGCCTCCAGCGCCATGCCGGGGATCATCTCGCCCGTTGGTATTGCCGGCGTCGAATACGAAGACGGGGATGAGTCGCTCCCGGTGCCGGTGTCAGTGGCGCGGGCGGCGGGCGCTGGCTTTGTGATTGCCGTCGATGTTTCCGCGCATCCCGATACCTGGCCGCCCGAGGCCTCCGCATCCTTGCGGTTGCGCGATGTCCGGAGACGTGCGCGCATTACGCCGGAGGTTGCGCAGGCAGACTTCCTGATTCATCCGAGGCTGGGTTATTGGGCCAGTCCGAAGCGGCGTTATTTTGTTGAGTCGCGACAGATCGGGGAAGCTGCTGCGCGTATGGCATTGCCGGCATTGCTGGAGAAAATGAAGTCGAGGGTATGATTCTGGGTTGTGCGCTGCCCTGATAAACTCGCGCAGTGTCTGACCTTGATTCCGTCTTCTCCGCAACCGGCGCACTCGCGCAGGTGGTTCCCGGCTTCCGTGCCCGACAGGGGCAGCTGGAAATGGCCGGGGAGATACAAAAAAACATTAAAAATCAATCAGTTATAGTCGCAGAGGCGGGAACGGGCACAGGCAAGACCTTTGCCTATCTGGTGCCCGCGCTGTTGTCCGGCGGCAAGGTGATCATTTCCACCGGCACCAAGACGCTGCAGGATCAGTTGTTCGGACGCGATATTCCGACAGTGCGTGATGCGCTGAAAGTGCCGGTGACCGTGGCGCTGCTGAAGGGCCGCGCCAATTACGTCTGCCATCACCATCTGGAGCGGGCCAAGGATGACGGCCGCCTGCCGACGCGTGATGACGTGATGCA
>CAZSIR010000026.1:22287-26156 GCA_964606765.1 uncultured Bordetella sp.
AAGGCGGCGCGCGATCTGCGCCTGGCTTTTGACGACAGCGGCACACGCATGCCGGCCACCGCGCTGAAACAGCGCAGGCTGATCACTGAAGCCCTGACGGACGCCTGCGACAAGCTGACGACGCTGGCCGAAACCCTGCATACCCAGGCCGCGCGCAGCGACGGTCTGCAGCAGTGTTTTGAACGCGCCGATGCCTTGCGCGGGCAATTGAGCGGCTGGCGCGATGACAACGACGCCGAACTGGTGCGCTGGGTGGAGGTGTTCCACCAGTCGGTGCAGTTCAATGCCACACCCTTGTCGATTGCGGAGATTTTCCGCAAGCAGGTCGAGGCGCAGGCCAAAGCCTGGGTGTTTACCTCGGCGACCTTGTCGGTGAACGGAGATTTCAAGCATTACGTCAGCGAACTCGGCATCGAGTGCGGGCAAACCGCGAACTGGGCCAGCCCCTTTGATTTCGAGAAACAGGGTTTGTTGTACGTGCCGCAGAACCTGCCGGATCCGAATACTCCCGATTACACCGCTGCCGTGGTCGAGGCTGCGCTGCCGGTGGTTGAAGCCAGCCGTGGCCGTGCGTTCCTGTTGTTCACCAGCCTGCGCGCGATGCGCGAGGCGCATGGCCTGCTGATTGACGAATTCAAGAGACGTGGCTGGGATTACCCGCTGCTGGTGCAGGGCGAGGGTTCGCGCACGGAACTGCTGCAACGCTTCCGCAGCCTCGGCAATGCGGTGCTGGTCGGCAGCCAGTCGTTCTGGGAAGGGGTGGATGTGCGCGGTGACGCCTTGTCGGTGGTGATGATCGACAAGCTGCCCTTCGCGCCGCCGGATGATCCGGTGCTGGCGGCGCGCATCGCCAAGATCAATGCCGAGGGCCGCAATGCCTTCATGGAATACCAGCTGCCGCGCGCGGTGATTTCGCTGAAGCAGGGCGCGGGCCGCCTGATCCGCGATGAAACCGATCGCGGCGTACTGATGATCTGCGACCCGCGGTTGATATCGAAGTCATACGGCAAACGCATCTGGCGCAGCCTGCCGCCGATGACGCGGACGCAGGATGTGGCCGATGTGGCCGCATTTTTTGCGCAGGAACCGACGCCGGCCTGATCAACCGGGCGGCGGCGGCAGCATCGCAGCCGGAGCAGCCGCGGTGTGGGTGAGCCGGGCACGCACCATCTCGATGTGGCCGCGCAGCGTGTAGACATAATCCCAGTAGGTCAGCGGCACCTGGGTGCCGTCGACGCCATCCTCGATTTCATCAAGCCGGGCGAGCAGCTGCGCCGCGTCCAGCCGGTCGGGATTGTGCCGCGCCTCGATTTCCACGGCCTTGAGTTCGCGGTACCAGCGGAACACCTTGCGCTTGATGCGCCAGTCATACAACACCGGCATCAGCCGGATGACCGGGATCAGCACGGCGATCAGGGGCACCAGCAGCACCAGCAGGCGTTCAATCAGGTTGGCGACCCAGAACGGCATGTAGCGCTGCAGGAAGGGCGGGCCGGAACGGAAGTAACGCTCCGCGTCCTCGCTGACCGGAAAATCCCCTTCGCGCGCCGCCGGAAATTCGCCCGCGCGGCGGAATATGCCGGCGCTTTTGTGGACCTTGGATACGGCCTGCAGCAGAACGCCGACCAGCGCCGGATGGAAATCGGCGCGCGCCACCAGCGTCGCCGTGGTGGCGACCATGCGGATGTTGGTCGGGGGAATGTCGGCCGCGATGTCGATCATGCCGCGGGGCAGGGTGACCGTGGACAGGTAATTCAGGTGCCGGGCCAGCGCTTCGGCGTGGCTGAGGCTCATCAGGCGGATGCCCGGGGCCTTCAGCAGTTTCTGCACCATCGGCGCCTCGGGGCCGGCGACGAACAGCGCGGCATCGAGCTGGCCGGCGATCAGCGCTTCGGCGGCCGCCATGCCGCCGAGCGGCGACAGGGGGACGCTCGCGCGCAGTGCGCCGCTGGCTTCCAGGATGTTGCCGACCAGCATGCGGGAGCCGCTGCCTTCGGGGCCCGCGGCGATGCGCTTGCCGGCCAGCTGCGTCGGGCGCGTGAGTTCATTGTCACTGCGGTAGAAAATCCACAGCGGTTCATAGTAGAGCGCGGCCAGTGCAACCAGGCCATGGTCCATGTCCGCCGGCGGCGCCACGCCGCCCTGGATCATCGCGACGTCGACGCCGGAATCCGGGTCGAGCAGCCGTTTCAGGTTTTCCGCCGATCCGGCGGAGGTCTTCAGTTCGACCTTGATTTTCTGTTTGGCCAGCAGTTCGCGGTAACGCTGGCCGTAGAGATGGTAGGCGCCTTTTTCAAAACCGGTCGAGAGGACAAAGCTGTTCGGCGGCGCGGGTCGCACGAAATGGAAGGCGATCATGAAGGCGCCGCCGATGATGATCGCGGCGATGAGCGAGACGATGGTCAGTTCACGCACGGCGATGGTCTCGACTTCAACGCCGTCTGATTTGCGGTGCAGGAAGCGAGGCCAGCGGCGCGCGGGTTTTTTTGGTGCGGGTTTGGTCATGCCGTTTTTGTCTTCAAGGGGCCAGCCATCGCCACAGCAGCCAGGCCAGCAGGATCCACAGCAGTATAAACAAGGCGGCAGCGAAATAATTCTGCGGCTTCGGTTTGCGCGCATCCAGCCAGTCCTGCGCCTGTTGCCGGCATTCGGCAACGACCGGCGCCGGCAGCATTTTGACGGCGAGCCAGATCCCGGCAGGAAGCAGCAGGGCATCGTCGAGCAGGCCGAGCACCGGGATGAAATCCGGGATCAGGTCGATCGGGCTGAAGGCATAAGCGACGATCAGCACCGCGAAAATTTTCGCATACAGCGGCGTCTGCGGGTGGCGATAGGCGAACCACAGCATGACCACGTCGCCTTTCAGCAGCTTGGCCCAGCGCCGCAGGGTTTGCAGCATGTTGTTCAGCTGACCGCGCGTGGACCAGACAGGGTGGCCCACAGGTCGTGGGCATCGGACTGGGTGATTTTGACGCGGGCGAATTCGCCGACCTTGAGTTTGCCGCCCTTGGCGATGATGACGCGGCCGTCGATTTCCGGTGCGTCGGCGGCGGAGCGCGCAATGGCGCCATCGGGACCGGTTTCATCGACCAGCACGTCGATGGTCTGGCCGGTTTTTTTCTTCAGGCGCGCGGCGCTGATTTTTTCCTGCACGGCCATGAAACGCGCCTGGCGTTCTTCACGGACTTCTGCCGGTACCGGATCCGGCAGCGCATTGGCTTTGGCGCCTTCCACCGGCGAATAGGCAAAACAGCCGACGCGGTCGAGCTGGGCTTCTTCAAGGAATTCGAGCAATTCCTCGAATTCGCGTTCGGTTTCTCCGGGGAAGCCGGCGATGAAGGTGCTGCGGATGGTCAGCTCGGGACAGATCGCGCGCCAGTCGCGAATGCGCTGCAGCGTGCCTTCCGCATTCGCCGGACGTTTCATCAGTTTGAGGATGCGCGGGCTGGCGTGCTGGAAGGGTACGTCGAGGTAGGGCAGCAGCCTGCCTTCGGCCATCAGCGGGATGACTTCGTCGACATGCGGGTAGGGATAGACGTAATGCAGGCGCACCCAGACGCCGAGTCCGGCCAGCGCCTGCGTCAGTTCGGTCATGCGTGTCTTGATCGGCCGGCCGTTCCAGAAGCCGGTGCGGTATTTGACGTCGACGCCGTAGGCGCTGGTGTCCTGCGAAATCACCAGCAGCTCCTTCACGCCGGCCTTGACCAGGTTTTCCGCCTCTTTCATCACATCACCGATCGGCCGGCTGACCAGATCGCCGCGCATCGACGGGATGATGCAGAAGGTGCAGCGGTGATTGCAGCCTTCGGAAATTTTCAGGTAGGCGTAATGCCGCGGCGTCAGGCGGATGCCCTGCGGCGGCACCAGGT
>CAZSIR010000027.1:0-26114 GCA_964606765.1 uncultured Bordetella sp.
GCTGGCCGGCGCGCAAGGCGTCACCGCCGTCGACTGGCTGATGGTGCTGGATTGAGGACATGAGTGTGCCTGCGCGGGCTTCCGCGCTTGCTCCGTTTCGCATACGCAGTTTCCGTTACCAGTGGCCCGCCGACCTGGCGACTTCCTGGGCCTTCGAGATGGAAACGCTGATTCTCGGCTGGTATGTGCTGGTCGAAACCCGGTCGGTGCTGATGCTGACCATCTATGCTTCGCTGCAGTACGTCGGCACCCTGCTGGCGCCGATGTTCGGTGTCATGGGCGACCGCATCGGTCACCGCAACGTGCTGAGTGCGATGCGGGGTTTGTACGCAGTTCTTGCGTCATTGTTGATGATGCTGGCGTTCCTTGATGCGGTCACACCGATGATCGTTCTGGTCATTGCCGCGATGCTGGGCCTGGTGCGGCCTTCGGACATCGGCATGCGCACGGCGCTGGTCGGGGAAACCATGCCCCCTTCGCAATTGATGGCGGCGATGAGCATCCAGCGCACCACTCAGGATTCGGCGCGCATCGCCGGCGCGTTGACCGGCGCCGGCCTTGTCGCCGTGCTGGGCATGGCATCAGCTTACGCGGTGGTTGTCAGTTTTTATGTGCTGAGTCTGGTGTTGACGCGCAAGGCGGGCAGTGCGGGCGACGCGATGCCGGCACCCTCTGCCGTCAAGCGCAAGTCTCCCTGGCGCGAACTCGGGGAAGGGCTGGCCTATGTCTGGCATGCGCCGCAGCTGCGCGCGACCATGCTGTTTGCCTTCCTGCTCAATCTCACGGCCTTTCCCCTGTTCACCGGGCTGATGCCCTACGTGGCGAAGGAGGTTTACGGCGCTGACCAGACCACGCTCGGCACCATGGTGGCATCGGCAGCCACCGGCGCCCTGATCGGATCCATCATCATGACGCGCTTTGGTGACGCGTTCCGGCCGGCGCGCGCCATGCTTGGCTTTGGCATCGGGTGGCTGGCCATGTTGCTGGTTTTTGTACAGACGACCGGCCCGGCAACAGGCATACCCGTGCTGATGCTGGCCGGCTGCATGCAGACCATGGGACTGATCCCGATCAATACCCTGTTGCTGCGTACTTCGGATGAACGTTATCGCGGACGCATCATGGGCATCCGGATGATGGCGATCTACGGCAACCTGCCGGGGCTGCTTCTCGCCGGCAAGCTGATCGCCGATTTCGGTTATGCCACCATGGCCACCGGTTACTGCCTGTTCGGCATCATTTGCGCCGTGCTGATCGCGCTGCACTGGCGCGTCCATCTCTGGCGCAGCGAAGCGGCGGCAAACTCCCGCTAGGGGATATTCCTGGATGCGGGGCGGTGATGCAGGTCTGTAAGCGGCAAGATGGGTTAAAATTTGTTCTTCAAACTCCGCAATGCCCCGATCCATCCATCCATGACAGACAGTTCGAGCCATACGCTGGTTTGCAGCGTCATTTTCCTGGATATCGAGGGATACTCGAAACTCACGGTTTCAGAGCAGCTCGGCGCCAAGCGCGAATTCAATGCCATGCTGGCGGGCGCCCTGGAGCCGGTCGAAGTGCAGGACCGCATCCTGCTCGATACCGGTGACGGCGCTGCGGTGACCTTTCTCGGGCCGCCGGAGGATGCCTTGTTCGTCGGACTGGAAATACGCGAGCGTCACGGCAAGCTGCCGGTGCGCATGGGCATCAATCTGGGTCCGGTACGCCTGCTGAACGATCTCAACGGACGCGTCAATATCGTGGGCGACGGCATCAACGTTGCGCAGCGTGTCATGGATTTTTCCGGGCAGGGGCAGCTGCTGGTTTCGCGCTCGTTTTACGAAGTGGTTTCCCGGCTGTCCCGCGAGTACGGCGAGCTTTTCAAGCTGGAAGCCGGGCGTGAAGACAAGCACGGACGCATGCACGAGTTTTATTCAGTGGTGGCCGAAGCGCATTCCGGTTTGCGTTCATCCGAAACGGAAATTCAGCTGCGCACACGGCGCGACTTCATGGCCAAAGTCGTGGATGAAGTCGCGTCCCAGTCCGGACTGAAGGTGGAGGAAAGGCCGGATCCCGAACTGGAAAAGCTGCCTGCCAGCGTATTTGATGCCGGCACCAATCTGATCATTTCCGGCTACACCAGGCGCAGCGTGCAGGAGGCGCTGGACAGGCTGGTGGCTGAAGGCGCAACCAGCACTTCCGAAATTGCCCGGGTCAACAACAAATGGCTGGCCAGCTGCGAACATCCGAAGGCGAGGATTGCGGCCTGCACGGTGGTTGACCTTGGCAGCAGTCGCATCATCACAGGCCCCACGCGTGAGGCTGTAGCCGCGAAACTCGACGAACTGGCGCTGCTCGGCTATCGCGCCATCAGGGATACTGAAGCGGCCGGCGGCGTATGGACCGCTGTTTGTGAAATCAATCGCTGAGGAAGCCGGCGGGCTAGAATAGCGCGCATTACCACCCAGGAGGCAAGGCCATGGACGACGGCGTCATCACCATCAAGGACAAACCTGCATCCGGACCGGTCATCCGGCTGCACGACAATGACAATGTGCTGATTGCGCGCGCTGACATCCCGATCGGTGCAAAAATCGAGGGCGGGCTGACTTCGAAAAGCCAGATCCCGGCCGGACACAAGATTGCGGCGCGGGCGATCAAAAAAGGCGAGCCCATCCTCAAATACGCCGTGACCATCGGTTTTGCCTCGACGGACATTCCCGCCGGCACCTACGTGCATTCGCACAACCTGGAGTTCCGAGAGTTCGACCGCGATTACGCCTACGCCCGCGACTACAAGCCGGAACAGATGATCGCCGAGGCCGACCGCGCTTCGTTCATGGGCATCGTCCGCGCCAACGGCCAGGTGGCGACGCGCAATTACCTTGGCATTCTCGCGACCGTGAACTGCTCGGCAACGGTGGCGCACAAGATTGCCGAGTATTTCACGCCGGAGCGGCTGGCGGATTATCCGAACATCGACGGCGTCTGCGCGTTTGCACACGGCACCGGCTGCGGCATGGAAATGACCGGCGAGCCGATGGACCTGCTGCGGCGGACCATGGCCGGTTATGCGCGTCATGCCAACCTGGCCGGTGCGCTGATTGTCGGCCTCGGCTGCGAACGCAACCAGATCAAGGGACTGATGAAGGAAGAGGGCCTGGACGTCAGCTCACGGCTGAAGACCTTCGTGATGCAGGAGTCGGGCGGCACCCGCAAGACCATCGAGGCGGGCATTGCCGCGCTGAAGGAAATGCTGCCCGAGGCCAACAAAGTGGCGCGCCAGCGCGTGCCGGCCAGCCACCTGATGATCGGCCTGCAGTGCGGCGGATCCGACGGTTTTTCCTCGATCACCGCCAATCCGGCGCTGGGCGCTGCAATGGACATTCTTGCGCGCCATGGCGGAACGCACATCCTTTCCGAGACGCCGGAAATTTACGGCGTCGAGCACACGCTGACCCGCCGCGCGAAAAACCGTGAAGTCGGCGAAAAGCTGATCGAGCGCATCCGCTGGTGGAAGGACGTCTATACCGTCGGCCGCGATACGCAGATCAACGGCGTGGTCAGCCCGGGCAACCAGCATGGCGGCCTGGCGAACATTTTTGAAAAATCGCTGGGTTCGTCGATGAAGGGCGGCACCGGGCCGCTGAACGCGGTGTACCGGTATGCCGAGCCGGTGACCGAAAAAGGCTTCGTGTTCATGGATACGCCGGGTTTTGATCCGACCTCCGCCACCGGCCAGATTGCCGGTGGTGCCAACATGATCATGTTCACCACCGGTCGCGGATCCATGTTCGGCGCCAAGCCGGTGCCTTCGATCAAACTGGCGACCAACACGCCGATGTATAACCGCCTGACCGAGGACATGGACATCAATTGCGGGGAAATCCTCGAAGGTTCCGCGACGCTGAGCGAAGTGGCGCAGAAAATCTTTGACCTGATGCTGCGCACGGCTTCCGGCGAAAAAACCAAGAGCGAGCTGCTGGGACTGGGTGATCACGAGTACGTGCCCTGGAACATCGGCGTCACCGGCTGAGATGAGTGGGCTGAGCGCCGCGGGATTTGCCGCAGTCGGAGGCGGCGCCGTGCTCGGCGCCTGGCTGCGCTGGGGATTTTCCGCGGCCTTCAATCACGTTTTTCCCGCGCTGCCGCCGGGCACGCTGGCGGTCAACCTGATCGGCGGTTTCCTGATCGGCGCGGCGCTGGAGTTTTTTGTGCAGCACATGACGCTGCCCGTCGAATACCGGCTGTTTTTCATCACCGGATTCCTCGGCAGCCTGACCACTTTTTCGGCGTTTTCGCTCGAAACCGTGATGCTGATGCAGGAAGAGCGTTATGGCTGGGCCATGGCGCTGATCAGCGCCCACCTGTTCGGTTCTCTGGCGATGACGCTGCTCGGTTTTGCCGTGGTGCGCGCCCTCAGTGCCTGACTCGGCGCCCGAAACCGGCAGCGCAAGCGCAATCAGTCCTGGTTGAGCAGGGCGCGTGCTGCGTCAATGACTTCACCGGCAGTGAGTCCGATCGGACCGCAGCCCCGGCTGACCAGTTGATCGGCCGCAGCGCCATGGAGGTATACGGCGGCGGTCAGCGCATGCCGCTCATCCACGCCCTGTGCCAATAGCGCAATAATGATGCCGGTCAGGACATCGCCCATGCCGGCGGCCGCCATGCCGGGATTGCCCGAGGTATTGATCGCCCAATGGCCATCAGGCCAGGCGCAGACGCTGCCGGCGCCTTTGAGCACGACACCCGCGTTGCATTCACGCGCCAGCCGCAGGGCTGCCGCGACGCGGTCGTTTTGCACTTCATCGGTTGAGCAGCCGAGCAGGCTGGCCGCTTCAGCCGGATGGGGTGTCAGAATTTTTTGTACAAGTATTTGATTTAATTTATTTTTTACCGTGGCTGTGGCGGCGATCCGGTTCAATGCATCGGCATCGAGAACCAATGGAACCGGGATTTCGAGCGCCCAATCCAAGTATTCGGCAGCATCCGGAGTGTCACCAAGGCCAGGTCCGATGGCCAGCGCGCTCAGGTGCTTCAGGCGCAATACCGCATCCGCAGGACGCAGCATCAATTCGGGTTGCAGCATGTCGACCAGCGTTGCATCGCCGGCAAGCAATCCCGCATAGACGCGACCAGCGCCGCATTTCAGTGCCGCCCGCGCCGTGAGCAGCGCAGCGCCAACCATGCCCTGTGCGCCGCCGATGATGCCGACACTGCCGTAAGTGCCCTTGTGCGAGTTGCGCGGCCGTGGCGGCAGCACATGCGTCAGCACACCGGCGCCGATGGTCACGCCATGGGACGCAGCTTCGATTTCGGCTTGGAGTCCGAGATCGGCGACATGGAGGGTGCCGCAGTGATCGGGTCCATCCAGCGTCAGCAGCCCGGGTTTAAGCGCGATGAAGGTCATGGTGTGGTCGGCCCGGACCGCGCAACCCATGACGCGTCCGGTATCGGCGTCCAGTCCGCTGGGCATGTCCAGCGCGAGGACCGGCGCGTCCAGCGCATTGATCTGTTCCACCAACGCAGCGTAGCCGCCTTCAAGCTTGCGTTTGAGGCCGATGCCGAACAGGCCGTCAACGACCAGTGCCCAGTCCTGCGCGGCAGGCATCTCTGCAAGCAGTTCGCCGCCGGACTTGCGCCAGGCCTGCAGGGCCGCGGCGGCATCGCCGGAATACTGCTGGGGATTGCCGGCGCAGACCACGCTGACCCTGTGCCACCATTGTTTGAGGTGGCGCGCAAGCACAAAAGCATCACCGCCGTTGTTGCCGGGGCCGGCGAGTACCAGCACCGGTTTGCCGCTGTCTGCGGCCAGTGCGCGGGCGAGTTCTGCGGCCGCCAGTCCGGCGCGTTCCATCAGAGGCGCCGGATCGGGTCCGGCGAGGGCTGACAGTTCGATACGGCGCAGTTCGGCGCTCAGCAGTACGGGGGAGGCGTGCGGCATGTTCATGGTGGCCGCAAGTTTAACGCATGTGATTCAGCGGGACGCCGCGGCATCGGGTAAAATTGTGCTTTCCCGACAGCCTTCATCATGCCGCATTTCCTCCGCCTGAGAGGGCGCGACGCGCTCTCTGCTTTTCGCAGGAAAAAACTCCTTCAGGCCACTGCCGCAGACATTCCTGGCCTGCAGATTGCCGCCGAATACTGGCATTTCATCAGCCTGAACCGTGAGCTGGATGCGACGGGACGGCAACATCTTGAGCGACTCCTCAGTTATGGCCCCGCCACGGCAACCGTGGCGCAGGAAGGCACGCTGCTGCTGGTGACGCCGCGCCTCGGCACGATTTCCCCCTGGTCTTCCAAGGCAACCGACATTGCCAGACACTGCGGCCTGCCCGCAGTGGAGCGCATCGAGCGCGGCGTGGCCTGGTGGTGTTCGGTCGGCGGTCAATCCCTGAATGCGGCGCAGCGCGCTGCACTGTTGCCGCAGGTGCATGACCGCATGACTGAATCCGTGTTGAACAGCCTGGATGAAGCCGAGGCCTTGTTCAAGCGCATCAGTCCCAAGCCATTGGCCACTGTCGACATGCTGGGCGGCGGCCGCGATGCGCTGGCCAAGGCCAATATCGCGATGGGTCTTGCGCTGTCTCCTGACGAGATCGACTACCTGTTCGATAATTTCAAGCGCATGGGCCGCAATCCGACCGATGTCGAGCTGATGATGTTTGCCCAGGCGAACTCCGAACATTGCCGGCACAAGATTTTCAATGCCGACTGGATCATCGACGGCGAGAAACAGGAATATTCGCTGTTCGGCATGATCCGCACCACGCACCAGAAACATCCCCAGGGCACGGTGGTGGCGTACTCCGATAACTCGTCGGTGATCGAAGGCGCGACGGTGCAGCGCTTCTATCCGGGTACTGCGCAGGGCTATGGCTACTCCCGGGAACTGACGCATATTCTGATGAAGGTCGAGACCCACAATCACCCGACGGCGATTTCACCGTTTCCCGGTGCATCCACCGGTTCCGGTGGTGAGATCCGTGATGAAGGTGCGACTGGTCGTGGCGCCAAGCCCAAGGCCGGTCTCAGCGGGTTTTCGGTGTCCAATCTGCGTATTCCCGGTTTCGAACAACCCTGGGAATCCAATCCTGTCGGCAAGCCCGGACGCATCGCCTCAGCCTTGCAGATCATGCTCGACGGACCGATCGGCGGCGCGTCCTTCAACAATGAATTCGGCCGGCCCAATCTCGCCGGCTATTTCCGCAGCTACGAAATGCGCGTCGGCACTGAGGTGCGCGGTTATCACAAGCCGATCATGATCGCCGGCGGGCTGGGCAACATCGCTGCGCAGCATACGGCAAAGAATGCAATCCCTGAGGGCGCGCTGCTGATCCAGCTCGGTGGCCCGGGCATGCTGATCGGACTCGGTGGCGGTGCTGCTTCGAGCATGGATACCGGCAGCAATCAGGAAGACCTCGATTTTGATTCGGTGCAGCGCGGTAATCCGGAAATCGAACGCCGTGCTCAGGAAGTCATCGACCGCTGCTGGGGTCTGGGCAAAAACAACCCGGTGCTGTCGATCCACGATGTCGGCGCCGGCGGCCTGTCGAACGCATTGCCTGAGCTGGTGCATGGTGCCGGGCGCGGCGGACATTTTCAGTTGCGCGAGGTGCCCAGTGAAGAGCCGGGCATGTCGCCGATGCAGATCTGGTGCAACGAGGCGCAGGAACGTTATGTGCTGGCGATTGCGCCGCAGGATCTGGAAACCTTCCGTGCGATCTGCGAGCGTGAACGCTGCCCCTTTGCCGTGGTCGGCATTGCGACGGGTGATGGCCGCTTGAAGGTCGGCGACACCGTGTTCCGCAATAACCCGGTGGACATGGAGCTTGCCGTGCTGCTCGGCAAACCGCCGAAAATGACCCG
Source organism: uncultured Bordetella sp. (assembly GCA_964606765.1). Classification (GTDB taxonomy): domain Bacteria; phylum Pseudomonadota; class Gammaproteobacteria; order Burkholderiales; family SG8-41. The sequence goes on from CAZSIR010000027.1 coordinate 7,849, forward strand.
CGACGTCAAACGTCTGGTGCGTGAAGGACAGGTGTTCGACGCAGCGGGTATCGATATCCGTGAAGCACTGTACCGTGTGCTGCGTTTGCCGACGGTCGCAGACAAGACGTTCTTGATCAGCATCGGTGATCGTACCGTTGGCGGCATGACCGCGCGCGATCAGATGGTCGGGCCGTGGCAGGTGCCGGTGGCCGACGTGGCGGTGACGCTGATGGGATTCAACACCCATTGCGGCGAAGCGATGGCGATGGGTGAACGTACGCCGCTAGCGGTGCTCAATCCCGAAGCCTCGGGACGCATGGCGCTGGGCGAGGCCATCACCAATATAGCAGCGGCAAACATCGCCAAACTCGGTGACGTAAAACTCTCGGCGAACTGGATGGCGGCGGCCGGACATCCCGGCGAGGATGCCGCGCTGTTCGATACCGTACATGCGGTAGCGATGGAACTGTGTCCGGCGCTGGGCATCAGCATTCCGGTGGGCAAGGACTCCTTGTCGATGAAAACTTCATGGAGTGAAGGCGCGTCACGCAAGGAGGTGGTCGCGCCGCTGTCGCTGATCATTTCGGCTTTTGCGCCGGTGAGTGATGCGCGCAAGACGCTGACGCCGCAGCTGCGCACCGATTGCGGTGATACGGACCTGCTGTTGATTGACCTCGGGCGCGGGCTGAACCGGCTTGGCGCCTCCGCGCTGGCGCAGGTTTTTGGCGCAATCGGTGATGCGACGCCCGATGTGGTGGATGCTGCCGACCTGAAACATTTTTTCACGGCGATCCAGCAGCTGAATCAGCAGGGCCTGCTGCTGGCCTATCACGACCGTTCCGATGGCGGTTTGCTGGCGACTTTGTGCGAAATGCTGTTCGCCGCGCGCTGTGGTGCGCAGATTGATCTGCAAGCAGATGTCGCTGCGACCTTGTTCAACGAGGAGCTTGGTGCAGTGATGCAGATCAAACGCGGAGACCGTGATGCCGTAATGGCTGTGCTGGCCAAGGCCGGGCTTGCAGCACATTGCGCAGTTATCGGCAACGTCAACAGCGGTTCGCGGCTGGTGGTGCAATCCGGCGGCGAGACCGTGCTCGACGAGTCGCGCATCGATCTGCATCGCGCCTGGTCCGAAACCACGTATCGCATGCAGTTGCTGCGCGACAACCCGGATTGCGCGCAGCAGGAATATGACCGCCTGCTGGATGCTAGGGATCCCGGCATTACGCCGACACTGAGCTTTGATCCGAACGAAGATATCGCCGCGCCGTTCATCAACCGCGGCGCAAAACCGCGGGTTGCGATCCTGCGTGAACAGGGCGTCAACGGACAGATTGAAATGGCTGCGGCTTTTGACCGTGCCGGCTTTGCGGCAGTCGATGTACACATGAGCGATATCATCGCCGGTCGCAGCAGCCTGAAGGATTTCCGCGGTTTTGCCGCCTGCGGCGGTTTTTCCTACGGCGATGTGCTGGGGGCGGGCGAGGGCTGGGCCAAATCCATCCTGTTCAATAGCCGCGCCCGTGACGAGTTCGAAGCCTTCTTCCAGCGCGCTGACAGTTTCGCGCTGGGCGTGTGCAATGGTTGCCAGATGATGAGCAATCTGCACGAACTGATTCCTGGCGCAGAACGCTGGCCGCATTTTGTGCGCAACAAGTCGGAGCAGTTTGAGGCGCGTTTTGTCACGCTCGAAGTGCAGAAGTCGCCGTCACTGTTTTTCCAGGACATGGCCGGCAGCCGCATTCCGGTGGCGGTGGCGCATGGCGAGGGTTACGCCGAGTTTGCAGATGCCGCTGCGCTGGCTGCAGCACAACCGCTGGTGGCGCTGCGCTTTGTCGACAACCGCGGTGCGGTCACCGAACAATATCCGCTGAATTCAAATGGCTCGCCGCAGGGCATTACCGGCATGACCACGCCGGACGGGCGATTCACCATCCTGATGCCGCATCCGGAGCGCGTGTTCCGCACGGTGCAGAATTCCTCGCATCCGGCAGGGTGGGGAGAAGACGGGCCGTGGCTGCGCATGTTCCGCAATGCCAGGAAAAGCGTTGCCTGAGCGGATGGTTTTCGCTTTTAGATTGACTTAAAAGTCAATAAAATCAAATACTTGTAACGTCACTTTGGCGCGGCCTGCCAACGCAGGTCCAGCGTCATCGGAAACGCCGGATTGGGTGCTTCGGGGGCGACGTCCATCGGACCGGGCGTATGGCCGTGGTCCCAGAAACGCGCCACGCGCCGCGCTTCCGCTTCATTGGCGTTGACCGGGAAGGTGCTGTAGTTGCGTCCTCCCGGATGCGACACGTGATAGGTGCAGCCGCCGATCGAACGTTTGCTCCAGGTGTCGATGACGTCAAACACCAGGGGCGCATGCACGCCGATGGTCGGATGCAGCGCAGAGGGCGGATTCCACGCGCAGTAGCGCAGCCCGGCGACGAACTCGCCCGGTGTGCCGGTTGCCACCAGCGGCAGCGCGCGGCCGTTGCAGGCGATCAGATGGCGCGATTCGGTCAGGCCGCGGGCGCGCACCTGCAGCCGTTCCACCGAGGAGTCGACATAACGCGCAGTGGCGTTGAGACCCATTTCCTCGCCGAGCACGTTCCACGGCTCTATGGCCTGGCGCAGTTCGACTTCAATGCCGTTGTAGTTCACGGTGCCATAGCGCGGGAAACGGAATTCGTGGAAGGGTGCATACCAGGCATCGTCAAAGGCGTAACCGGCGCGACGCAGGTCGGCCAGCACGTCGTGAAAATCCGCGCCAATGAAATGCGGCAGCATGAAACGGTCGTGCAGTTGCGTGCCCCAGCGCACCAGTTTTGCCTGGTACGGTTTTTCCCAGAACCAGGCCACCAATCCGCGCAGCAGCAGCATCTGCGCCAGGCTCATCTGCGGATGCGGCGGCATTTCGAAGCCGCGGAATTCGAGCAAACCGAGCCTGCCGGTGCCACCATGCCCGGCATACAGCTTGTCGATGCAGAATTCCGCACGGTGAGTGTTGCCGGTCAGATCGACGAGGAAGTTGCGCAACAGGCGGTTGGTGGTTTCCGGCGGCAGCGCAGCGCCGTGCCTTTTCTGCAGCGCAGCCATCTGCTGGAAGGCGATTTCGAGTTCGTACAGGTTGTCATCGCGGGCTTCATCGACCCGCGGCGCCTGGCTGGTCGGGCCGATGAACATGCCCGAGAACAGGTATGACAGGGCAGGATGGTTCTGCCAGTAGGTGATCAGGCTGGTCAGCAGATCGGGCCGGCGCAGCAGCGGACTGTTGGCGGGTTTTGCGCCGCCCAGCGTGATGTGGTTGCCGCCGCCGCTGCCGGTATGGCGGCCGTCGAGCATGAATTTTTCCGTGCCCAGCCGCGTCTCACGCGCTTCTTCGTACAGCGCGTTGGTATTTGCAACCAGCTGTTTCCAGTTCGATGCCGGATGGATGTTGACCTCGATGACGCCGGGGTCGGGTGTCACGTTGAGTACGGTCATCAACGGATCGTGCGGCGGTCCATAACCTTCAAGCCGGATGCGCAGGTTCAGTTGCGTGGCAACGCGCTCGATGGTGGCGAGCAGGTCGACATAGGGTTTGATGGCCTCGAAGGGCGGCAGGAAGATATGGAGCCGGCCTTCGCGCGCCTCGACGCATAATGCAGTGCGCACGAGCTTGCCGCCGGCAGGCAGCAGTTCAGGCAGGGCGGACAGCGGCAGGCGGTAGCCGATGGAAGAATCGCCGTTGATCAGGATGACCTGCCCCCCCGCCAGCGGCCAGGGCGAGCTGGTCCAGCCTTTTTCGTCGGCACCCAGCGGCAGCACATGACCGGCGGCTTCTTTGCTGCCCGGAACCCGCAGCTTTTTGGCCTCGGATAAATGGGTCAGCGGATCTTCCCAGGCGGCCAGCAGTTGTTCCGGCGCAAGGCCCAGAGCTGCGGTCAGCGCAACGGCAAAGCGTTCTGCGTCGACCGGGCGGATGTCAGCTGGCGTGGACGCGGCAGCGATCAGCGCGGGATTGCGCCACAGCAACTGGCCGTCATTGCGCCACTGGATGCCGAGTGCCCAGCGCGGCAGCGGTTCACCCGGATACCATTTGCCCTGGCCGTAAAACACCACGCCGCCCGTGGCGAACCGTTCCTTCAAACGCCATGCCAGTTGTTCGGCAAGCAGCCATTTTTTGTCGGACAGCGCGGCGGTATTCCATTCCGCGCCTTCCATGTCGTCAATCGATACGAAGGTCGGTTCGCCCCCCTGGGTCAGGCGCACGTCCTGCGCTGCAAGCCTGACGTCGATCTGCTGGCCCAGTGCATCGATGGCCTGCCATTGCGTCGCATCGTACGGTTTGGTGACGCGCGGGTCTTCGTGGATGCGCGTCACAGTCATCGCAAAATCGAACTGTGTTTCGCAGGGGTCGACCCCGCCGATCACCGGCGCCGCGCTTGCTGGCGAGGGTGTGCAGGCAAGGGGAATGTGGCCTTCGCCGGCGAGCAGTCCTGATGTCGCGTCAAGCCCGACCCAGCCGGCGCCCGGAATGTAGGCTTCGGCCCAGGCATGCAGGTCGGTGAAGTCGACTTCGGTGCCGGAAGGGCCGTCGAGCGACTTCTGGTCGGCTTTGAGCTGGATCAGGTAGCCGGAGACAAAACGCGCGGCCAGGCCGCAGTGGCGCAGGATCTGCACCATCAGCCAGCCGCTGTCGCGGCAGGAGCCGCTGCGCTGGCCCAGGGTCTGCTCGCAGGTCTGCACGCCGGGCTCCATGCGCACCAGGTAGCGGATGTCGCGCTGCAGCTGCTGGTTGACGGCAATCAGGAAGTCGATGGTGGCGACCGGGCCGGCATGTGACGCGCGAAATTCGGCCAGCCATTTCTGCAGCAGCGGGCCCTGTTCATCAAGCGCCAGATACGGAGCCAGGTCGCGCGTCAGGTCCTCACGATAGGCAAACGGAAATTTTTCGGCGTACGACTCGATGAAGAAATCGAAGGGGTTGATCACCGTCATGTCGGCAACGAGGTCGACGGTGATCTCCAGTTCGCGGGTTTTTTCCGGAAATACGAAACGCCCGATGTAATTGCCGAAGATGTCCTGCTGCCAGTTGATGAAGTGATCCGCCGGCTTGACGCTCAGCGAGTAGGACAGGATCGGCGTACGGCTGTGCGGCGCAGGGCGCAGCCGTACTTCATGCGGCGACAGGCTGACGGGGCGGTCGTAGCGGTAGCGGGTCTGGTGGTGCAGGGCAACGCGGATGCTCATCGGCGGCCCCCCCGGGCGGGCCGCCCTGCTGCGTCATTGCTCGAAGCCGACATCCCAGTCCGGGTTGGGCAGCTCGGTAAAGACCTTGCGCAGGCCTTCGCCCCAGCGCTGGTGCACCATGTTGAAGTAGGCATCGCTTTCGTTGATCTGGTGCTGGAACGCAACGCGCAGCGTGTCCGCGCGGTACATGAGCAGGTCGATCGGCAGGCCGACGGAGATGTTGCTGCGCATGGTCGAGTCAAACGAGACCAGCAGGCACTTGGTGGCTTCGAGCAGGCTGGTTTCGGGCTTGACGACGCGGTCAATGACCGGTTTGCCGTATTTGCTTTCACCGATCTGGAAATAGGTGGTTTCCGCGGTGGATTCAATGAAGTTGCCTTCGCTGTAGATATGGAACAGTCGCTGCCGTCCGCCGGCAATCTGCCCGCCCACGATGAAGGAGGCACCGGCATCAACGTTGGCCTGCTGCAGGTAAGGCGCATCCCGCTTGCGCACGTCGCGCAGTGCCTGGCCGACCATCTCGGCAACCTCGTACATGGACTTTGCATCGTAGAGCGAGCGCTTGGCGCCGGGATCCCGGTGATCTTCCTCCAGCAGATTGATCGCGCTTTGCGTGATCGACAGATTGCCCGAGCTGAGTATCACGATGACACGATCGCCGTCGCGGGAGAAAACCCGCATCTTGCGGTAACTGGAAACATGGTCCACGCCGGCATTGGTTCGGGAATCCGAGGCGAACACCATGCCGGCCTTGAGGGTGATGGCAACGCAGTACGTCATTTGGCTTGGTGGATGAAAATTGAACTTGGCGAAGCATAGGGGAAGCAGGGATGGCTGACAAGCAAGGGTTGACGGTGGCGCCGCATTGACAAATTGCCGTGATTCCGGACATCACTCGTTCCGGGATTTTCCGGACGCGGCAGTGGTTTCGGGGTCGTAGACGGGTGCCAGAAAATGGTGATTCAGCTCGGCATTCAGCGTATGCAGTTTCTCGAGAAACTCCATCAGGTGTTCGTGCAGCCCGATTTCCATGATCTGTTCGACGCGGCCGTAGTGCAGCTGCGCGTGCAGCTCGCCGGCGAGGCGTTCGGGTTCCATCGATTCGCGCTTGCAAAGGTCGCGCAGGATTTCGTAGATTTCATTCATGCAGGCATGCAGGGAACGCGGCAGGTCGTCGCGCAGAACCAGCAGTTCGGCCACACGTTTCGGCGTGATGACGTCACGGTAAATGCGCCGGTAGGAACTGAGGGCGCTGACCGAGCGCAGCAGGGCGCTCCATTGGTAGTAATCGACTGCGCCGCCGACTTCCGCTGCGCTGGGCAGCAGCGTGTGGTATTTCACGTCGAGCAGCCTGGCGGTGTTGTCTGCGCGCTCCATGAAGGTGCCGAGGCGGATGAACTGGTAAGCCTCGTCCCGCAGCATGGTGCCGAAGGTGACGCCGCGGAACTGGTGCGACTGTGTCTTGATCCATTCAAAAAAATCGTTGATGCCGCCCTGGTTCAGGGCGACTTCGCTGCGGCTGCGCAATTCGAGCCACATCGAGTTCAGGTCCTCGTACATTTCCGTCGTCATCACGCCACGCATGCTGCGGCCGTTTTCACGTGCGGCGTGCATCAGCGTATAAATGCTCGACGGGTTGGTGCTGTCGAGCACCATGAAACGCAGCACCTTGTCCGAAGTGATCGGGCCCGGGTAATTTTCGTAATAGGTGCTGGCGAGGCCATTGATGACCAGCGGCAGCGCCCAGGGTTCGGCCCAGGACTGTGCGGCGTCGGTGATGCGGTAGGGCAGCAGCGACATCTGGTAGGTGACGTCAAGCAGACGCGCGGTATTCTCGGCGCGTTCGATCTGCCGTGACATCCAGTACAGGTTGTTGGCGTGCCGGCTCAGCACTGCAGGTCCTCCCTTAGCACTGTAGGTCCTCCAATACCCAGGTGTCCTTGGTGCCGCCGCCCTGCGATGAATTGACGACGAGGGAACCTTCACGCAATGCAACCCGCGTCAGACCGCCCGGTACCAGCGTGACATCGCGGCCGGACAGCACATAAGGCCGCAGGTCGACATGGCGCGGCACGATGTCGGAATCGCGGAAGGTGGGGCAGGTCGACAGCGCCAGTGTCGGCTGGGCGATGTAGTTCGCGGGATTCTGTTCGATGCGCTTGCGAAATTCGGCGATCTGCTCCTTGGTCGAAGTCGGGCCGACCAGCATGCCGTAGCCGCCGGAACCCTGGACTTCCTTCACCACCAGTTCCGGCAGGTGCGCCAGTGTGTAGGCCAGGTCGTCGGCATTCCCCAGCCGGTAGGTGGGCACGTTGGAAATGATCGGTTTTTCGCCCAGATAGAAATCAATCATCTGCGGCACATAGAGATAAGTCGACTTGTCATCGGCAACGCCGGTGCCTATGGCATTGGCCAGCGTGACGTTGCCGGCGCGGTAGGCGGCGAAAATGCCGGGCACACCGAGCGCGGAATCAGGGCGGAAGGCCAGCGGGTCGAGATAATCGTCGTCGATGCGGCGGTAAATCACGTCCACGCGCTGCGGGCCGGTGGTCGTCCGCATGTAGACATAGTTGTTGGCGACGAACAGGTCCTGGCCTTCCACCAGTTCAACCCCCATCTGCTGGGCGAGGAAGGCGTGTTCAAAATAGGCGCTGTTGTAGGCGCCCGGCGTCATCACCACCACGGTGGGTTGGCTGACATGTTCCGGCGCCACCGCGCGGAGGTTGTCGAGCAGGACGTCGGTGTAATGGTCAACGGGGGCGACCGGTATGCGTCCGAAGAGGTCGGGAAACAGCCGCATCATCATCTTGCGGTTTTCCAGCATGTACGACACGCCCGACGGCGTGCGCAGATTGTCTTCCAGCACGTAAAACTCACCGATCCCGGTTTTGACGATGTCCACGCCGGCGATATGCACATACACGTCACCGGCGACATGGATGCCGCGCATTTCCGGGCGGTAGGCCGGATTGTTCAGGACCTGGTCGGCCGGGATGATGCCGGCCTTGAGGATTTCCTGGTCGTGGTAGATGTCTTTGAGGAAGGCATTCAGCGCGCGCACCCGCTGGCAGGCGCCGTCGCTGATCATTTTCCAGGCATTGGGGCGGATGATGCGCGGAATGATGTCAAAGGGGATGGAACGCTCGGTACCGGATTCGTCACCGTAGACCGCGAAGGTGATGCCCAGGCGGGTGTACAGCGCGTTGGCTTCGCGCTGCTTCTGGGGCAGGAAATCCGCGGGCTTGCCCTCCAGCCACTCGGTGTGTGCGCGATAATGCGGACGGACCGAGCCGTCAGCGGTTCGCATTTCGTCGTAGGGGCCTTGGGCGCTCATGGGATTCGGGGTGAGACCATGTTCTTTGTTGTATCACAAGCCATAAGCAACCGGTGTGCCACCGGTTTGGCCGCCATTGAGGCGTCCATGACGAGCGCTCAGAGCAACCGCCAGCTTAGCAGCGTTTGGTGCGTGCGCACCATTTTAGTGCAAACGTGGTGACTTGCCGTTTGATGCGGTGTCATTTTGGGGAAACAGGCGCGGGATGATCGGGAAAACGTCGTTATATCGGGTGACAGCGCCAACGGCCAAGGAACAAGCGCAGCCGGAGGTCTGGGCAGCCCGTTTTGATGAAACAGAGCAGGCTTTGCTGCGGGATGTTGCATCCCATGTTCGCGCGGCCATGGCTGGCGACCCGTCTGCCGAGGTCGAACTGGCGCATGCGCGGGCCGTGACCGGCGTCGTGCTCGCGCTGGACCTGGATCATGAGGCCGTGGCTGCTGCCCTGCTGTTGCCTTTGCTGCGCGCAAAACCGGAAGTCATGCCTGAAATCCGCGAGAAATTCGGTTTGGCCATCGCTGAGCTGGTGGATGGCGTGCTGCGCATGGGGGAAATCGGCGCGCTGTCAAAACAGGCCGTGGTGCCCGTGCGTCCCGAAGCGCAGGCGGCGCAACTGGAAGCCCTGCGCAAAATGCTGCTGGCCATGGTGCAGGACGTGCGCGTGGTGCTCATCAAGCTGGCTGATCATCTGCAGCATCTGCGTGAGTCTGTCCAGGCGGGTGATGAACGGCAGATGCAGGGCATGGCAGAACTGACCCGCGACATCTTTGCGCCGCTGGCCAACCGTCTCGGGGTATGGCAGATCAAATGGGAGCTGGAGGACCTGGCCTTACGGGTGTTGGACCCGGCAAGCTACAGGCGCATTGCGCGACTGCTGGATGGGAAGCGCCTCGACCGCGAGCGCTACATCGAAAATCTGGTGACCTTGCTGAAGGACGAAATTGCCGGGGCCGGGATCGTCGCAGAGGTGACTGGCCGGCCCAAGCATATTGCCAGCATTCACCGCAAGATGTTGCAAAAAGCCATTGATTTTGAAGGGCTTTATGATGTTCGGGCCGTGCGGGTCCTGGTGCGCGATGTCAAGGATTGTTATGCGGTGCTGGGGATCGTGCACAGCCTGTGGTCGCCATTGCCCAAGGAGTTCGATGACTACATCGCCAAGCCCAAAGCCAATAACTATCGTTCGCTGCATACCGCGGTGATTGGCCCGGAGGGCAAGTCGGTTGAAGTGCAGATCCGCACCCATGAGATGCACCAGCACTCCGAACTCGGTGTGGCCGCGCACTGGCAGTACAAGGAGGGTGTGCGCCAGGACCGCGGCTACCAGGAAAAGATCGCCTGGCTGCGCCAGGTGCTCGAATGGAAGGATGAGATTCAGGATGCCGGTGAATTCGCCGAACAGTTCCGTACCGGGCTGTTCGAGGATTCGGTTTATGTGTTTACGCCGCAGGGGCGTGTTGTCGATTTGCCGAAAGGCGCGACCCCGATTGATTTTGCCTACCACGTGCATACCGAACTGGGGCACCGCTGCCGCGGCGCCAAGGTGGATGGCGTGATGGTGCCGCTGAATACGCCGCTGTTGAACGGCCAGCAGGTGGAGATACTCACGGCGAAGCAGGGTGGACCAAGCCGGGACTGGCTCAATCTCCAGCTTGGTTATCTGAAAAGTGCGGGCGCACGCGGGAAGGTGCGCCAATGGTTCAACCGGCAGAACCTGGAGGCTGACATCTCGCAGGGCAGGTCCTTGCTGGAGAAGGAATTGCAGCGCAGCGGCATGAGCAAGTTGAATCTGGATCAGCTGGCGGCTGAAATGGGTTTTGACAGGCTCAATGATCTGCTGTCTGGACTGGGACGCGGGGAAATCGGCCCCAAAGCCCTGCGCGATGTCTTGACCGGCAAGGATGAGCCGCCGCCTGTGTCGCCGGTTGTTCCGGCCATCTTGACACGCAAGTCGAAGGGGGTGGGCGGTGGCGTGCTGGTTGTGGGGGTCGACAAGCTGCTGACCAGCCCGGCGAAATGCTGCCGGCCTGCGCCGCCCGAGCCGATTGTGGGTTTCGTCACCCGCGGCCGCGGCGTCAGCGTGCATCGCGCGAATTGCGCCAGTCTTGCGCGGCTGGATCCCGAACGGCGGATTGCCGCGGAATGGGGCGCGCCTGGCACGACGACCTTTCCGGTGGAAATCGTCGTGGATGCGGTGGACCGCACGGGCTTGCTACGCGACATTTCCGAGGTATTGTCGCGGGAGCGCATCAATGTCACGGCAACTCGTTCTTCCTCAACGGATCGCAGCGCTCGTATGCGGTTTACCGTTGAAATCCTCGATCTTGACCAGCTGCAGCGCATAATCGGGCTGATTTGCGAGGTGCGTGGCGTACTGGGCGCGGTGCGCCGCTGATTCTTCAATCCGGGACGGAACAGCGATTGCCGGATTGTGTTTGATAGCCCCCCCTGATTCGGCTAGAATCCTGCCCTTTCAGGCGCGTAGCTCAGCTGGTTAGAGCACCACCTTGACATGGTGGGGGTCGTTGGTTCGAGTCCAATCGCGCCTACCAATTTTTGAAATACGTACTTTGCCGGCGGATCACAGGAAGAGAGCGTTATGACACCGCGAACTTGCAAGGCTTCTCAACCCCGGCGATAGCTGCGTCATTTCTTTGGTAGTGAAGAAAAAGTGCGGCTGGCCCGCACTTTTTTTATTGGCATTTACAAAATGCACAACATGGTCAACCGCATATGGTCAACATTAAATTACCCGATGGTTCGCTGAAATCCTTTGATCAACCGGTCACTGTGGCCGAGGTTGCCGCTGCGATTGGTGCAGGTCTGGCGAAAGCCGCACTGGCTGGTCGTGTCAACGGCAAACTGGTCGATACCTCGCATCGCATCGAAGCCGACGCTGAACTGGCGATCATCACCGATAAAAATGCGGATGGTCTGGAAATCCTGCGCCATTCGACGTCGCATCTGCTGGCGCATGCGGTGAAAGAACTGTTCCCCGATGCGCAGGTCACCATCGGCCCGGTGATCGACGATGGCTACTATTACGATTTTTCCTACAAACGCCCGTTCACTCCGGAAGATCTGGCGGCGATCGAGAAGCGCATGGCGGAAATCGCCAAGCGCGACATCAAGGTCGAGCGACAGCTGATGCCGCGCGACGAGGCGGTGCGGTTTTTCTCCGCCATGGGTGAGAAATACAAGGCCGAGATCATCGCGTCGATTCCGTCGAATGAAGCAATTTCGCTGTACCGCCAGGACAATTTCATCGATCTGTGCCGCGGCCCGCATGTGCCGTCCACCGGCAAGCTGAAAGTGTTCAAGCTGATGAAGGTCGCCGGTGCGTACTGGCGCGGTGATTCGAAAAACGAAATGCTCCAACGGATCTACGGCACGGCCTGGGCAAAAAAAGAAGACCAGGACGCCTATCTGCACCGGCTCGAGGAGGCCGAGAAGCGTGACCATCGCAAACTCGGCCGCCAGCTCGATCTGTTTCACATGCAGGACGAAGCCCCGGGCATGGTGTTCTGGCATGCCAACGGTTGGGTGATCTGGCAGGCCATCGAGCAGTACATGCGCCAGCTGCTGACTGAGGCGAATTACCGCGAAGTGCGCACGCCGCAGGTCATGGATCGCGTACTGTGGGAGCGCTCCGGGCACTGGGAAAATTACCGTGAATACATGTTCACCACGGAGTCAGAGAAACGCGATTACGCGGTGAAACCGATGAACTGTCCCGGCCATGTGCAGATTTTCAATCAGGGCGTCAAAAGTTATCGCGACCTGCCGCTGCGCATCGCCGAATTCGGTTCCTGCCACCGCAACGAACCGTCGGGCGCGCTGCACGGCCTGATGCGGGTGCGCGGTTTTGTGCAGGACGATGCGCATATTTTCTGCACCGAAGAACAGATTCAGGCGGAAGCAGGCGATTTTGTCGATCTGCTGCGCCGGGTTTATGCGGATTTCGGCTTTGAGCAGATCCTGGTCAAGCTGTCGACCCGGCCGCCGAAACGGATCGGTGACGATGCAGTCTGGGACCGGGCCGAGGCGGCGCTGAAGGCCACTTTGGACGCCAAAGGCCTGGATTGGGACTTGAATCCGGGCGAGGGCGCATTTTACGGCCCCAAAATCGAGTTTTCATTGAAAGACTCGCTGGGCCGGGTCTGGCAGTGCGGCACTTTACAGCTGGATTTTGCGTTGCCGCAGCGTCTGGGCGCCGAATATGTGGCCGAGGACAACACCCGGCGCACGCCGGTGATGCTGCACAGGGCCATCCTGGGGTCGCTGGAGCGTTTCATCGGCATTCTGATTGAACACTACGCCGGGGCCATGCCGGCCTGGCTGGCGCCCGTACAGGCCGTCGTCATGAACATTTCGGAAGCCCAGGGCGAACATGTGGCAGGGGTCGCGGAAACCCTGAAAAAGGCCGGTTTCCGGGTCGAGGCCGACTTGAGAAATGAGAAAATTTCCTATAAAATCCGCGAACATAGTCTGCAAAAGCTGCCTTTCCAGCTCGTGGTCGGAGACAAGGAAGTGGCGGCACAACTGGTGGCTGTGCGTTCCCGTAAAGGCGAGGATCTGGGGCAAATGACCCTGGACGCCTTTTTATCGCTGTTAAAAAGCGATATTGCAAAAAAGGGCCGCGCAGTCTGAGAGTCACGAAATTAAGGAGTTTGTCGCATAGCTCAGGAAAAAGAAGCCCGGATCAATGGTGAAATCACCGCTCCGGAAGTTCGCGTTATCGGGGCCGACGGATCGCAGGTCGGCGTGATCAGCATCGCTGCAGCCAACAAGCTTGCCGAAGACGCGGAACTGGATCTGGTTGAAATCGCCCCGACGGCAAATCCGCCGGTGTGCCGCGTCATGGATTACGGTAAGTTCAAATACCGTGAGAGCAAAAAGCAGCATGAAGCGCGGCTCAAGCAGAAACAGATTGTCGTCAAGGAAGTGAAGTTTCGTCCGGGAACGGACGAAGGCGATTACAAGATCAAGCTGCGAAACCTGACCCGGTTTCTGGAAGAAGGCGACAAGGCGAAAATCACGCTGCGCTTCAGGGGGCGTGAGATGGCGCACCAGGAATTCGGCATCCGGCTGCTGGAGCGGGTGAAGACGGATTTGCTGGAGCATGCCGTCGTTGAGCAGTTTCCGAAAATGGAGGGCCGCCAGCTGGTGATGGTGCTGGCCCCAAAGAAAGTGCAGCCGAAGGTGGCTGCAGCGAAGAGTTCGCCAAAGTCCGAAGTCAGGGCCGAGGTGGCAAAGCCGGCGGAAACGCCGGTCAAGGTGGCTGCAGTGCAGGAAGCTGCGGCCGTTGAAAAGAAGTAGTGTTCGGGCCTCAAGTCCCGCGGCAACGCAGGCGCCCGACGCTAGGCTAAAACAGGAATTGGAGTTATTACCATGCCGAAAATGAAGAGCAAGAGCGGCGCGGCCAAGCGATTCAAAAAGCTGGGCAGCGGCGCGTTCAAGCGCGGTTCATCGCATCTGCGCCACATCCTCACCAAGAAGAGCACCAAGCGCAAGCGTCATCTGCGCGGCACGTCGATGGTGCATGATTCCGACCAGCGCGCAGTACGCGCGATGCTGCCTTATTGATCGGGGAGATGAGCCATGCCTAGAGTTAAACGTGGTGTTATCGCCCGCAAGGCGCACAAAAAAGTCCTGAAGGCTGCCAAGGGATTCCGCGGCCGTCGCAACAATGTATTCCGCATTGCCAATGAAGCCGTCATGCGCGCCGGGCAGTATGCCTATCGCGACCGCCGCACCAAGAAGCGGGAATTCCGCGCGCTGTGGATTGCCCGCATCAATGCCGCGGCCCGTGAGCACGGAATGACTTACAGCGTGTTCATGAACGGCCTGAAAAAGGCGGCGATCGAGGTGGATCGCAAGGTTCTCTCCGACATCGCCATTGCAGACAAGGCCGCGTTCACGCGCTTTGTGGAGCAGGCGAAGGCGAGCCTCGGCGCCTGAGTTCACTGACCTTGAAAAGGAGGCTCGCTGAGCCTCCTTTTTTTTCACTGAATTCCGCTAACATTCGCATATGCAGGAACTCGACAAGCTCGTTGCTGAAGCGATAGCGCTGTTCGCGCGAACGGATGATGCCGATGCGCTGGAACAGGCGAAGGCGCATTACCTCGGCAGGAGCGGCGTGTTGACCGAAATGCTGAAAGGCCTGGGCAAATTGTCTGCTGCCGAGCGGCCTGCCGCTGGGGCCCGCATCAATGTCGCAAAGCAGCGTCTGGATGAGGCGCTCAATGCGCGGCGCGAGCAGATTGCGGCGCTTGCACTGGAAGCGCGCCTGGCAGATGAGTCGATTGACGTCACACTGCCGGGCCGCGGCAGCGGCAGGGGCGGGCTTCATCCCGTGAGCCGCACGATGGAACGCATCGAGCGCTTGTTCCGTTCCATCGGATTCGAGGTTGCCGACGGACCGGAAATCGAGACCGATTTTTACAATTTCACGGCCTTGAACCAGCCCGAGAATCATCCTGCGCGTTCGATGCACGACACTTTTTACCTCGCTGACGGCAAACACCTGCTGCGCACGCATACGTCGCCGATCCAGATCCGCTACATGGAGCGGCACCAGCCGCCGATCCGCATCATTGCGCCTGGACGCGTTTACCGGGTCGACTCCGATGCCACCCATTCGCCGATGTTCCACCAGGTCGAAGGCCTGTGGATCGACGAGCAGGTCAGTTTTGCCAACCTGAAAAGCGTGCTGATTGATTTTTTCCGGCGATTCTTTGAAAACGATGAACTGAAGGTGCGCTTTCGCCCGTCTTTTTTTCCGTTCACCGAGCCGTCAGCGGAAATCGACATGAGTTTCGGCGATGGCTGGCTGGAGGTTGGCGGCTGCGGCATGGTGCATCCCAATGTGCTGCGCAATGTCGGGATCGACAGCGAGCGTTATCAGGGGTTTGCTTTTGGCCTTGGTCCGGACCGGCTGACCATGCTGCGTTACGGTGTAAATGATCTGCGCCTGTTCTACGAAAACGATCTGCGTTTCCTGAAGCAGTTCGTCTGAGGCGGATATCGATCCATGAAAATTTCCGAACACTGGCTGCGCGAACTGGTTGATCCGGCGCTGTCGACCGAAGGCCTGGCCGATCTGCTGACCTTCGGCGGCATTGAGGTGGAGGCCATCGAACCCGCAGCGCCGGATTTTGACCGTGTCGTGGTTGCGGAAATCATCAGCATTGAAAAACATCCGCAGGCCGACCGTCTGAATGTCTGCCAGGTCAATGTCGGCACCGCGCCTTTGACCATAGTCTGCGGAGCGCCCAATGTCAGCGCGGGGATGCGCGTGCCTGCGGCCCTGGTCGGTGCAAGGCTTCCGGGTATCGAGATCAAGCTGGCCAAGGTACGCGGGGTTGAGTCCCATGGCATGCTGTGCTCAGCCAAGGAACTGGGCCTCAGTGAAGAGGCGTCGGGACTGCTTGAACTGCCGGCTGATGCCGAGATCGGCCAATCGGTGCGTGATCTGCTCGATCTGGACGACCGGGTTCTCACAACCAAGCCGACGCCGAACCGCGGCGACTGCCTGAGCGCGCTCGGACTGGCGCGGGAGGTTGCTGCACTTTCGGGCGCCAGGCTCAAGTGGCAGTTTCCGGCAACGATCGCTCCGGCGATCACCGATTCGATCAAGGTCAGACTGGATGCGCCGGCGGACTGTCCGTATTACAGTGCCAGAATCATCAGGGGGCTGAACGCCGCTGCTTCCACGCCGCAATGGATGGTGCGGCGCCTGCAGCGCAGCGGCATACGCAGCATCAGTGCCGTGGTTGACGTCACCAATTATGTTTTGCTGGAAATGGGGCAGCCCCTGCATGCCTTCGATGCGGCAAAGTTGTCGGGCGGCATTGAGGTGCGCCGGGCGCGCAGCGGCGAGTCGCTGGCCCTGCTCAACGGGACGGAACTGAACCTGAATCCCGCCTATCTGGTCATCGCCGATGCACTACAGCCCCGGGCGCTGGCCGGCATCATGGGTGGTGCTGCCAGCGGCGTGACCGTGGATACTGGCGATGTGGTTCTGGAAAGCGCTTTTTTCAGTCCAGACATCATTGCCGGCAAAACACGCATGCTGGGCTTTGGTTCCGATTCCGCCTATCGATTCGAACGCGGAGTCGATTTTGCCGGGGCAAAAGCGGCGGGCGAGCGGGCTACACAGCTGATTTTGCAGATTTGCGGTGGCAAGGCGGGCCCCCTGACCGAGGTGCAGGGAACCTTGCCGGTACGCAAACAGCTGCGGTTGCGGCTGGCCCGTGCCGGCAGGTTGCTGGGTTTTCAGATCGGCGCGCAGGAGGCCGTCACGATACTGGAGCGTCTGGGATGCCGGCCTGGTGTTGCCGGTGATGAGATAACCGCCCAGCCGCCGAGCCATCGCTTCGACATCGGCATCGAAGAGGACCTGATCGAAGAACTTGCGCGCATACACGGCTACGGCAATATTCCTGCTTCACCGCCTGTGGCGTCCGCGGATTTTCTGCCGGTGCCTGAAAATCGCCGGAATCCGGCATCCTTGCGCCGGCAGCTTGCCGGCCTGGATTATCAGGAAGTCGTGACCTACAGTTTTGTGGAGCAGGGCTGGGAGGCGGATTTCTGCGCCAATGCGCAGCCTGTGGCATTGGCCAATCCGATTGCGAGCCAGATGAGCGTCATGCGTTCCAGCCTGATCGGCGGACTGGTCAATGCGGTGGTTTTTAATGCCAGTCGAAAACAGCCGCGGGTTCGGCTGTTCGAAATTGGACGCTGCTTTTTGAACCAGCCGGATTATCCGCAGCCCGTGCGGATCGCTGCGGCAGCTTTTGGCGAAGCCGAATCCCAGCAGTGGGGGATTGCTGCGCGGGGCGTGGATTTTTTTGACATCAAGGCGGACCTCGAGGCCTTGATCGCGCCGGCAACGGCCGAGTTCAGTCCCATGCCTCATCCAGCTTTGCACCCGGGAAAATCCGCGGCTGTCAAGATCAACGGCGAGACCGTCGGCTGGATCGGTGAATTGCATCCGCGCTGGCAGCGGAAGTATGATTTGCCATCGGCCCCCGTACTGTTCGAAATTGAGTCTGAAGCCGTACTGCGGCAAAGTCTGCCGGCTTACCGCGAGATTTCCAGGCATCCTGCCATCCGGCGCGACCTGGCGGCGGAGTTTGACGAGAATGTCCGCTATGAAGACATCGACAAGGCTTTGCGGCAGGCCGGACCGGCGATTTTGAGGGATGTCACGGTGTTCGATTTATACCGCGGGCAGGGGGTCCAAAAAGGGAAAAAAAGTCTTGCATTCAGTGTGTTATTGCAGGATACTCATAAAACCTTGACGGATGCAGAAGCCGAAAAAGCCATGATCGACCTGCGCCGGATTCTGCAAGAAAAGTTTAACGCGAAGCTTCGTTGAGAGGGGACAACATGACGTTAACCAAAGCGGAACTCGCCGATCTCCTGTTTGAGAAGGTGGGTTTCAACAAGCGCGAAGCCAAGGACATGGTGGAGTCCTTCTTCGACGAAGTTCGCCACGCACTGGAAAATGGCAGGGGTGTCAAACTTTCCGGATTTGGCAATTTCCAGTTGCGCGACAAGCCGCAGCGCCCGGGCCGTAATCCGAAAACCGGGGAAGAGATCCCGATTTCAGCGCGCCGCGTTGTCACGTTCCACGCATCACAAAAATTAAAATCGATGGTGGAGCAGCATTTCCATGGAAGCCAGCGGAAGCCATAAACCCCAGCTTCCGCCGATCCCGGCAAAA
>CAZSIR010000028.1:0-11713 GCA_964606765.1 uncultured Bordetella sp.
CATGAAAGCCATGCTGCTGAAAGGGAAAAATCAGCCACTTGTACTGGACACGGTGCCGGATCCGGTGCCGGGTCCGGGCGAAGCCGTGGCCCGTGTGCTCGCCTGCGGCGCAGGACTCACCGTGCATCATGCCCGTGCCGGTCGTGTGCCTATTCAGTATCCGCGCATCCTCGGCCATGAAATCACTGCGGAAATTGTCGCCACCGGTGCCGGTGTCAGCGGTCTCAAGACCGGCGATGCAGTGACCGCCTATTTTTACCTGACCTGCGGACATTGTTACTGGTGCCGCATCAACCGTGAAACCCTGTGCGACAACTTCAAGGGGTTTGTCGGCCGCGAGATCGATGGGGGTTACGCCGAATACATCAAGCTGCCGGCGGCGAATTTCATCAAACTGCCCGAGGGCATGGACTGGAAAAGACATCCCGCCGAAATCGGCGTGATTTGCGATGCCATCGCCACACCGCTGAAGGTCACGCGCAAGGCACGGGTCACCCCCACCGACACCGTGGCCGTGATCGGTGCCGGCGGCGGGCTGGGCGTACACATGCTGATGGTGTCGCGCTGGGCGCATGCGCGCAAAGTCATTGCCGTGGATACCCAGGCGGCGAAATTTGAAACCTGCCTCAAGTCCGGCGCCGACGCGGTCATTGACGCTTCCGACGGCAGGGTCAGCCAGCAACTGCAGGAAATGACTGCAGGACGGGGTGTGGATGTGGTGTTCGATTTTATCTGCACCAAACAGAGCATCGAATCCGCCGTTGGCGGGCTCAACAAGGGCGGCCGGCTGGTGCTGCTGGCGGGCAACGGCGAGCGTTTTGACGCCGACGGCCCGGCGATCATGCGCAAGGAAATTGAAGTGATGGGCAGCCGTTATGCGACGAAACAGGAGGTCATCGAATCCCTGGAGCTGGTGGCGCGCGGGGATCTGTGGCCGCTGGTGACCGAAAAGCGGCCATATGCCGAGGCTGAAGCCATCCACCGGCAATTGGACAAGGGCTCCATTTCGGGGCGCGCGGCGCTGCTGATGCCCTGATGCCGGCACGGCGCGGCCAGCCGTTCCCGATTTGACAATGTCATGATGTGGTCGCTGCCGCCAATGTTTCAGAAGAACAGTGACGTACCCGCCATCCGGGGTAATAATCATGGCTGCCCGCTCGCTGGAATTCCGCCATGAAAATCCGTGTCCCGCTGCATGTCCACATTGCAGTTTTGTTCGTGATACTGATTCTGGCGGTCGGCGGACTGCTTTCCGGCGTCGGCTACAAACTGTCGCGCGAAATGCTCGAGTCTTCCGCCGACGATCTGAGCTGGCGCATCAGCAACGAGACGCTGCGCGAACTCGGTGCCGCCATCACTCCCGCCGAAATGGCGGTGAACATGCTGGCTTACAGTCCGATCAACATCACCACCAGCCTGTCCCTGCGCACCGAACAGCTGGGCATGGTGCGCGAAGTTCTGCACAGTTCAGAGGCGTTGTCTTCGATTTATTTCGGCTATGAAAACGGCGATTTCTTTTTCCTGCGCCGCATACGCAATGACACCGAGCGTGCCGCAATGAAAGCGCCGGAGGAAACGCATTACGTGGTGCAGAGCATCGAGCGCGGCAGTGGCGACAATGCCCGCGGCACCTACCTTTATCTCAGCAGGGAACTGGAGATACTGCGTCGTGACAACATGCCGGAATACCCGGCATCCTATGATCCGCGCAGCCGCGGCTGGTACAGGGATGCAATGGGGGCAAAGGAGCAGATCAAGACTGCGCCCTACCTGTTTTTTTCCAATCGCAAGGTGGGCATGACGCTGGCAGTGCGCAGCCAGACCGGCATGAGCGTGGTCGGCGCCGATATTCTGCTGGAAACCCTCAGCACCGCCATGGCCCGGCAGAAAGTCACGCCCGGCAGCCAGCTGGCACTGGTGAATGCCGAGGGCAATGTGCTTGCACACGAAAACGTCGACAGGCTGGTGAGCGTTGCAGACACGCCGGATGCGCGACCGATGCTGACCCATGTGTCGAAGCTGGATGTTCCGGCCCTGCCCCTGCTGGCGGAGCAGCTGAAGCGCATGAAGGCGGGTGAGCGCTTCCGTTCGCGGATGCAACTGCATGGCGGCGACTGGCTGGTCAACATCAGCCCGGTCACGCTGGAAGGGGCGCCGCCGCTGTGGCTGATCAACGCCATACCGGAAAATGAGCTGCTTGCCGCAGCAAAGAAAATGCGCTCGACGTCACTGCTGCTGATTTCACTGATCATCGCCATTGCGATTCCGGCAACGTGGTTTGCTGCGCGCGCCATCGCCCGCCCGCTGCGCTCGTTGACCCGCCACGCCGATGCCATCCGCCATTTCGAGTTTTCCCACCCGGTCAGGGCACGTTCCATCGTCGAGGAATTTGACGCACTTGCCACCACCATGGACGGCATGAAACGCACCATCCGCCGTTTTCTTGAACTCACCGCGGCGGTGGCCGAGGAAGAGGATTTCGAACGCCTGCTGCCGATGCTGCTGGGTGAAACCATGGCGGCAGCGGATGCCGATGCGGGAGTGCTGTATCTGGTCAGCGATACGCGCCTGTCACCGGCGGCGGCAAGACTCGGTGACGGCAGCGATGTGGTGGAAGGTCTGCCCCGCATCTACATGACCAGCGCCGGACCGTTGCTGGGCGGCGTTGTGCAGGAGGACGAAGCTCGCGCTGCCGAGCTGCAGGCCGCAGATTGGGCCGGAATGGGGCTGGGCGAACCGTTTGCCGGAATCGGCGCCAAGTATGGCGTTGCCGTGCCCCTGCGCAACCGCAAGGAGCAGCTGGTGGGCGTCATGCTGCTGCTGCGGCGCACACCGATCGAGGATGCCCAGCTGTCGTTCGTCAAGGCCTTGTCCGGATCAGCGGCAAGTTCCCTCGAAACCCGCGAGTTGATCAAGGCGCAGAAAGAACTTTTTGAGGCTTTTATCCAGATGATTGCCGGTGCGATTGACGCCAAGAGTCCCTATACCGGCGGCCACTGCGCCCGCGTGCCGGAGCTGACCAAGATGCTGGCGCGCGCGGCCTGCGCCGAAACCAGCGGCCCGTTCAGGGATTTCCAGCTGGACGAGGATGAATGGGAGGAGGTGCATGTCGCAGCCTGGCTGCATGACTGCGGCAAGGTCACCACGCCGGAGTATGTCGTCGACAAGGCGACCAAGCTCGAAACCATCTACGATCGCATTCACGAAGTACGCATGCGCTTCGAGGTCCTCAAGCGTGACGCCGAGATCGCCTGCCTCAGGGCGGTGGCTGCCGGCGAACCGGATGCCGCGGCCCATCAACGGCTGGTGGCGGAACTGAAGCAGCTGGATGACGACTTTGCCTTCATTGCCACTTGCAACGAAGGCGGTGAATTCATGGCGCCGGAAAAAGTCGAACGGCTGAAGCAGATCGCGCAGCGCAAGTGGATACGCACGCTGGATGACCGTATTGGCATCGCGCACGAGGAAAAAACCCGCAAGGAACGCGTGCCGGCCGCCGCCCTGCCGGTGGCCGAGCCCCTGCTGGCGGACAAGCCCGAGCATGTTTTTGAGCGCCGTGAACAGGATCGCATGCCGGAGGCCAATCCCTGGGGTTTCCGCGTGCAGGTGCCCGAAAAGCTCTACAACAAGGGCGAGCTCTACAACCTGGCGGTGGCACGCGGTACCCTGTCAGAGGAGGAGCGTTTCAAGATCAATGAGCACATGATCCAGACCATCAAGATGCTGACGCAACTGCCGTTCCCGAAACACCTGCGCAATGTGGCGGAGATTGCCGGCGGCCATCACGAGAAAATGGACGGCACCGGCTATCCGAGAAGGCTCAAAAAGGACGACATGAGCCCGGTGGCGCGGATGATGTCCATCGCCGACATTTTCGAGGCCCTGACGGCCGCCGACCGCCCGTACAAAAAGGGCAAAACGCTCTCGGAATCGATCAAGATCATGTCTTTCATGAAAAAGGACCAGCACATCGACCCCGAACTGTTCGACCTGTTCCTGCGCTCCGGGATTTACCTTGAATATGCGCAGAAATTCATGAGGCCGGAGCAGATAGACGCCGTGGATATCAAGCAGTATCTGTCAGCGCCGGCCGTGACCGCCTGATCAGGGGACGTGGCGTTCAGCGCCCGGAGGCGGTTTTTGCGGATGCAGCGATAAATCCGTCCAGCAGCGCGTTGAATCTCTCCGGCTCATCTGCGAACAGCGCGTGGCCGGCTTTGTCGAATATTTCGATCCGGGTCGCGGGACGCTGCCGTTTCAGGTTTTTTGCCTGAGCCGCGAACTGGGCGCTGACGGCGTAGAGCAATGGCTTCGGGAAAGCGCGGGTGATATCGCGCCAGTGTGTCCGTGGTACGCCCCGGGGAAAAACAGACAGGCTGTCCTCCAGCGGCATGCGCAAGGCGGCCGCGGTCAGCGCTTCAATTTCGGCGCTGCTGCGGGTTGCACCAAAAATGCCCTGCATGAAGTCGGCGATGGCCGCGCGACGATCCTGCTTCAGTGCATCGCGGAACGCCGTGCTCGACGGCGGTTCGGGATCCTCGCCGACCGAACTGTCGACCAGCACCAGCGCCTCGACAGCCGAATGACCGTGGCGATGGATGTACTCGAGGGCTTCCAGCGCACCGAGTGACCAGCCCACCAGCACGACGCGGGGATAGCGCGCGACAAATTCGCCGATGTCCTCTGCACGCCGTTCAATGGTATAGCCCCCGCCGGGAACTTCGGATTCGCCCTGGCCGCGGGGATCAAGTGCAGCCACACAGTACTTTTCACCGAGCGCAAGCAGCTGTGACCGCCACACTGCCGCCGGCATTGACCAGCCCGGCACGAGGGCTATGACCGGAGATCCGGCATCTGCTGCGCTTTTTCCACAGGGATGGCTTTCCAGCGCATGCAGTTTCACGCCATCGCCGGTGGTGAAACGCACGCTGTGGATTTCGCTGCTGGGTGTCGGGTCCATGGCTGAGGCTGCGCCGGCGTGGGAAATGGCCAAGACCGGCAGCAACCCGGCCCATGCCAGCATCGCGATCGTTTCAAATAGCCGGGCGCTAGCGGGCATCCGGCCGAAACGATGGTGAGGCAGGCATGCGGCGGCCAATCATCAGGCTCGAATAATTCTGCGCACGGTCGCGCTGGTAGCCGAATCGGAAGGGCAGGGCAGCGGGCTTGCCTGCGGCATAGGCATCAGCCAGGGCGCGCTGGTACTTGTTGGCAAAAGGTTCGATCGGAATGCCGTAACTGCCGTAAACGCGCATTTGCCAGCCATGCTTGAGCAGCGTGGCATACGGCAGACCGGTGTCGTCCTGCAGCAGGAATGTACTGGCTTCGAGCAGGGTTTCGCGGATGCGCTGGAACTCGGTGATGTGCAGCAGGTAGGAGGCGGACTTGATCAGCGTCGTGGTTGGCGCCAGTTTGCCCAGATACTCGGAAAACTGCGGGTAGTCGGCCAGGCCCTGATTTGAGGCGTCAAGGGAAAAATAGATCAGGCGTTTGGTTTTGGCCGATCCCGGGCCGCGGAAATCGATGGTTACGCCATTCAGATCATGCTTGCGGCCTTTGACCTGCGGCAGCGGCGAAGGACCGGTGGCGACGACCTTCGCGCCAGCCAGCGCCATCGACATCATCAGGACAGGCAGCATGCCGTGCAGCTGGCTGCTCCTGAAATCCTTGTGCATGGTGGTGGTGACAAAGTAGTTGCGCACGAACAGGTTGATCATGGCGCGGCGTGTTTCGGTCAGTAACTTGGCGAATTCCGCGGGCGCCATCTGCAGCGGATCGGGAACGGTACCCACCGGTTCCAGTCCGAAAAAAACAAAGGTGTCGCAGTCGGCAAACAGCGTCCAGGCATTGAGAAAATCAGGGCCGCTGAAGGGATAGAGCAGCGTCTGGCTGACGGGGCATTGTGCCGGGAGCACGGCATTGCGCCAGTTTTTCATCGCCGCCAGCTGCCCGTCGCGCGCCTGTCCCCAGGATTTCTGCAGGGCCTTGCTGTGGTCCTGCCATGCACGCGTTGCGGCAAGTTCGGCATGCACCGGGTCGGGTTCAAGTCCGGCGAGCAGGCGCACGACCGAATCCAGCTGCTGCTGCGGAGCTTCGCGGATCGGGCCTGTGGCGGGGCTTGCGGCAAAAACAGCGCCTGCCGCGCAAGCCGTGAAAAGCGCGCAGGCCAGGTCAAGCAGGCCACGTGGCCCGCTTCGCCCGGACGCAAGCGGTTTTTCCAGGAATTTTTTCATCAAAACAGTTTAACAGCATGCATGTAACTGTCATACGTGGATGAACGGCGACGGCGGGATGAATTGCGCGGCCGGTGCGGTCGCGATGCGGTGCCCACGATATGTACTGCAAAGACCTCCGCAGCAAGCTTGCACCTATAATTCAGCCTGAGGGCCGCCAGTCGCAAGTCTTGAAGTCGCAGGGCTTGATCCTGAACGACGGCTTGATTTTTCCCCTCTGCTCCAGCTGCGCATCCTCCCGGGTCCCGCGTATTTCAGGCGACCGTCAGGCCGGCTTTGATTCATCCGCATTTGAAGAAAGGTTTACCCATGAAAAAATCCCTGTTTGCCCTGTCAGTGCTGTTTGGCGCGAGCCTGGCCTCTGCCGCCGATGCCCAGACTTATCCTGACAAGGCCGTGCGGGTCGTCGTGCCGTTCCCGGCCGGCGGCGCCGCCGACATCGTGGCACGTCATTTCACCACGCGACTTTCTGTTTTCATTGGCCAGCAGATCGTGGTTGATAACCGGGGTGGCGCGGGGGGCGCCATCGGGGCCGACAACATCGCGCGTTCTGCAGCGGATGGATACAGCCTTCTTTTTGCATCATCCAGCGTACTGTCGATCAATCCGCATCTGGGCGCCAAAGAACCTTACAACGTGCTGAAAAGCTTCACGCCCATCGTCAAAATCGGCGATGCGCCGAACGTACTGACCGTGCATCCCTCGGTGCCGGCAAAAACGGTGAAAGAGCTGATTGCAATAGCGAAGGTCAAGCCTGACGCGCTGGCCTATGCCTCCAACGGTGCCGGCACGCTGAGTCACTTGACGGGCGAACTGTTTTCACAGCGCGCCGGGGTCAAAATGCTGCACGTGCCGTACAAGGGTGCCGCGCCGGCTACCATCGACACCGTTGCCGGCAATGTCTCGGTGCTGTTTGCCGCGTACCCCAGCGTCTCCGCGCAGATGCGCGCCGGGCGGCTGAAAGCGCTGGCCGTCACCAGTGCCAAACGCATTGCCATCGCTCCTGAACTGCCGACAATCGCCGAAGCGGCCCTCAAGGATTTCGAATCCACGCAGTGGTGGGGCCTGTACGGCCCGGCGGGCCTGCCGCAGGCTATTGTTGAAAAACTTAATGCCGCAGGGAACAAGGTGCTGGCCACCGACGACATCAAGAAGGCGCTGGCTCTGGATGGCGCCGAGCCATCCGGCGGGACCCCGGCCGCACTTGCGGCGTACCACAAGGCGGATTACGACAAGTGGGGCGCCGTGATCACCAAGGCCGGCCTCAAAGGCAATTAAGCGCAAGGACTCCACCGGGACTGCACATGCCGAATTTCAAACTGCCGGACTGCGGGCTGTTTTACCGCGTTGATGATTTCACCGACCCCTGGACCAAACCCGAAACCGTGCTGATGCTGCATGGCAATGCCGAAAGCAGCCTGTCCTGGTATGCCTGGGTGCCGGTGCTGGCCCGGCACTATCGCGTCGTGCGCCCCGACATGCGCGGCTACGGCCAGTCGACGCCGATGCCGCGCGAGTACGAATGGACCTTCGACAAGCTGATCGACGATTACTGCCGGCTGATGGACAGCCTGAAGATCGAGCGTTTTCATCTGGTCGCGGCAAAAATCGGCGGTGCCGTGGCAAGGGTGTTTGCCGCCCGCCGCCCGGAGCGCGTGCTGTCGCTGACCGTCGTCGGCACGCCGCAGGCGAAACGGCCCGGCGCCGAACTGATACCGGCGCTGATCGAGGAATACGAGACCAAGGGCGCCGAGCACTGGGCGCGGCGCACGATGGACGGACGGCTCGGCGAACATTTCCCGGCGGAAGGCGTGGAGTGGTGGACCCAATTCATGGGCCGTGCGCCGGTGTCCTCGCTGATCGGATTCAACCGCGGCATCAATTACGCCGACATCAGTGCCGAGCTGCCGAAGATCCAATGCCCGACTTTGGTGATCACCACTGAAGAAAGCGGCCTCGGCACCGTCGAGCGCACGCGTGAATGGCAGCAGCAGATTGCCGATTCACGCCTGCTGGTGCTGCCCGGCAAGTCGTACCACGTGGCAGCCAGTGATGCCGAAGCCTGCGCGCAGGCGACGCTCGATTTCATCCGCAAAAACCCCCGCAAGGCCTGACATGGACAGAATGAAAGACAAGGTAGCCTTCCTCACCGGTGCCGGTGCCGGCATTGCCAAGGCCACGGCCAAAGCTTTTGTGCGCGAAGGTGCAAAAGTGGCGTTATTTGAACTCGACCGCAAAGCCGGCGAGGCCGCTGAGAAGGAAATCCGTGCCGAAGGCGGTGAAGCCATATTCATCGAAACCGATGTCACGCAGGACGCCGCGGTCAAACGTGCAGTCGATGCCGTGATTGCCACCTATGGCCGGCTGGATGTGATCATGAACTGCGCCGGAGGCTCGCTGCAGGAAGACAAACCGGTGCACCAGATGGATCTCGACACCTGGCACAAAACCATTGCGCTGAATCTGCTGCATCCCTTCCTGTGCTGCCACCATGCGATACCACACATGATCAAGGCGGGTGGCGGGTCCATCATCAACTTTGGCTCGCACCTCGGCACCAAGGGTTCCGAGAAGCCGGCCTACGCCGCAGCCAAGGGCGGCATCATGTCCTTCACGCAGACGCTGGCCGCGCAGTATGTTGAATACAACATCCGCGCCAATGCCATCGCGCCGGCGATCGTGCGCACTGAACGTTCGATCAAACGCTGGGAAAACAAGGAGTGGCTGTTTGCCGACAATCCGTCGCCGGCGGCGCGCGCGCGCATCACCATGCAAAAGCTGTATCCGTTTTCGGTGGGTGAACCGGAACACATCGCTGCAATCGCGGTGTTCCTCGGCTCTGATGAATCGCGCATGCTGACCGGCATCACGATTCCCGCCGATGGCGGACGTTCGTCTTATCTGAAGGTGGCGACGGACTGATGTCCTGCCATCCCATGTTCTCGAAAGGATAAAAATGAAATTAAATCAATTACTTATAACGGTATCGACAATTCTGCTCAGCGTCGCCGCTACGACCTGCCACAGCCAAGTTTATCCCGGCAAAACCATCCGTATGGTTGTTCCCATCGCTGCCGGGGGCGGCACCGACACCATGGCAAGGCTGATTTCGCAGAAGCTCGCTGAGCAGATGAACGTCACGGTTTTTGTGGATAACCGCCCCGGCGCCGGCACCGTCATCGGCACCGAATATTTTTCCAAGACACCGCCCGACGGCTATACGCTGATGACCGTGGCGCCGGAATTTTCGATCCAGCCCAGCCTGCGCAAGGTGCCATATGATCCCATCAAGGATTTCAGCTTTATCACGCAGCTCACTTCGGGACAGTACTTTCTGACCACGCACCCCACCGTGCCGGTCAAAACAGCGCAGCAGTTTGTCGCACTTGCCAAGTCGCGACCAGGCCAGGTGACCTTTGCTTCGTCCGGCAACGGCAGTGCCAATCATCTTGCCGGCGTGCTGTTCCAGCACATGACCGGTACCAAAATGATCCACGTGCCCTACAAAGGCGCGGGTCCTGCCGGTGTTGCGCTGATCGGGGGGGAAATCGATTTCATGTTCAGCAATGTCGCGTCGGCCATTCCTTATGTGCGCTCAGGGAAGTTGCGTGCCATCGCATCCACCGGCGAAAAACGCTCCGGTGTCACACCCGACGTGCCGACCATAGCCGAATCCGCGGTGCCAGGCTTCGTGGTCACCGGCTTTTTCATCCTGATGGCGCCCGCCGGAACCCCGCGCGAGATCATCA
This sequence comes from uncultured Bordetella sp., assembly GCA_964606765.1. GTDB lineage: Bacteria > Pseudomonadota > Gammaproteobacteria > Burkholderiales > SG8-41. Next base: position 9,983 of record CAZSIR010000028.1, read on the forward strand.
ACAAGGTCAACGCCGAGGCAGTCAAGGCGCTGCAGTCCACGGCATTCAAGGATCGTCTGGCCGCACTCGGACTTGATGCGGTCGGCAATTCCCCGGAAGAGGCGACCAGATTCATCCAGGCGGAAATCGCCAAATGGGCCCCTGTCGTAAAAGCGGCCGGCATGAAGACGGATTAACCTGCCATGGACGCGGCTGCGACCACTGCGGCTCTTGCCCGTTTTGTCGCGGATACGCCGGTTGCGCGTATTCCGGATGATGTGCTGCATCAGGGCAAGCGCTGCATCATCAATGCTTTTGCGGTGGCGCTGCACGCCACGCAAGATCCGGCGCTGCAGATGCTGCTCAACGTACTGGCGGCAGAAGGCGGCACGAAGCACGCCTCGGTGTTGGGCGGCACCTTCAAGACCAGCGTGCAGAATGCTGCGTTGGCCAACGGCCTGCTGATTCACCTGGATGATTACGACGACACGTTTTTCCCCACCGTACTGCATCCATCAGCGCCGACCATACCCGCGGCGCTGGCACTCGCTGAGCAAAGGAATCGCAGCGGACAGGATTTTCTGCTCGCCAGCATCCTCGGGCTCGAAGCGACCTGCCGCACCGCGCTGGCGATCCAGGGTGTGCGTCACGGCGCGGTGTGGCACATGACCGGTACGGCAGGCGTATTCGGCAGTGCAGCCGCGGCGGGGCGGTTGCTTGGGCTGGACGCTGGCACCATGGCCATTGCCTTGAGCCTTGCCGGTACCCAGGCTTCGGGCCTGCGCGAAACCTTCGGCACCATGACCAAGGCTTTCCATCCGGCGCGTGCGGCGCAATCCGGCGTGCTGTCGGCATTGCTGGCGCAGCAGGGCTTTACCAGCGCCAGCACCATCATCGAAGGTCGCCACGGTTTCATCGCCGCATTTGCGCCCGGCGATGGTGACGCCGCCTGCATCACGGATGGTTTGGGCGAACGCTGGGAAGTGATGAACAATGCGCCCAAACCCTATGCTTCCGCGATCCTCAGCCATCCGCTGATCGACGCGATGCTGGCTTTCCGCAGCCAAGGCGTGTTGCCGGAGCAGGTTGCCAGCATTCGCGGTCGTGTAAACCCGTTGACCATCAAACTGGAAAGCCGGCCGGATCCGCAGACCGGGCTTCAGGGACGTCTGTCGTTCCAGCACGCGATGACCATGGCGCTGGTGGATGGGGTGTGTTTTCCCGCGCAGTTCACCGACGAACGCGTGCGTGATCCGCGGGTGATTGCATTGCGCAGCAAAATTGCCGTCGAGGCTGATGCGTCGATTGCCCAGGACCAGTGCGAATTGACGCTGACAATGAATGACGGCCGCTCGCATACCCAACGTGTGGCACATGCCACCGGCAGTCCGGACAATCCGGTGACCGATTCACAGCTTGATCGCAAATTCCGCGAGCTCGCCGGCAGCGTATTGCCGAAGGCGCGGGTCAAACGGCTGCTTGCCGCGCTATGGAGGCTGGAGCAGGTGGCTGACGTGGCCGGGATCGTCAGGCTTTGCCGTATCCCGCGTCGCAGTGCCTCGTTGTCAGTGAAAACCCAGCAGGCAGATTAATTATGGTTGTATAACGCAATAGTCTTGTGAGTTATACCGGGTTTAATTACATTCACTGACCGTCCGGCGGATCCCGGTTTGACCCGATCCGCCATGTAATCTATTGATTTTAAAGGAAAATTGTGGGGAGACTCGAGGGCAAGGTAATGTTGCTGACGGG
>CAZSIR010000028.1:11813-25938 GCA_964606765.1 uncultured Bordetella sp.
CAGGAAGACCGCCCGGTGCATGAAATGGATCTGGATGTCTGGCACAAGACCATCGCACTCAACCTGCTGCATCCTTTCCTGACCTGCCGTCACGGCATCCCGCATTTGATGAAAGCCGGTGGCGGTTCGATCATCAACGTGACTTCGCATCTGGGCCTCGTCGGTTCGGTGAAGCCGGCTTATGCAGCGACCAAGGGCGGCATCATCTCTTTTACCAAAACCCTTGCTGCGCAGTACGTGCAGTACGGCATCCGGGCCAATGCGATTGCACCGGGATCGATCCGCACCGAACGCCAGATTGCACGCTACGAGAGCAGCGCGATCGTCGAAAAGCCCAATGCCGCGACCCGCGAGCGGGCGACTTTTCAGAAGCTGTATCCGTTTTCCAAAGGGGAGCCTGAGGACATCGCATCGATAGCGCTGTTCCTCGCCTCCGACGAATCACGCATGCTGACCGGCACCACCATTGCCGCGGACGGCGGGCGTTCGAGTTATCTCAAGGTTTATTCCGAAGATTAAGCAACCATGCCGCTCAGGAGGAACTGAACATCATGTCTAGCGCTACAGCCAGCGTTCAAGCGCCTGCCCGCATCAATGTCATCCCGGCCAAAGCCGCTCTCGGCGCCGAAGTGCAGGGTATTGATCTCACCAGGATCGACGATGCCACCTTCAAGCAACTGCACGACATCTGGCTCGACCACCTGCTGCTGGTGTTCCGCGGCCAGAAATTCACGGCCCAGGATCTGGTGACCCTGGTCAAACGCTTCGGCACGCCGGTGAGTTCATCCGGCCTGCACAAGCGCAGCCTCGAGGAGCGCACGGCGAACAAGGTGTTCAATCTGCCGCCGGAGGTCACCGTGGTGACCAATGTCCGCGAAAACGGCAAACCGGTCGGCATCCTGGGTGACGGCGAAGTGGTGTGGCATTCGGACTTTTCCTTCAAGGAAGAGCCGACGGCCGCGCGCATGCTGCTGGCCGTGGAAATTCCGCCGGCCGGTGGTTACACCTATTTTTCGAACTGCTATGCCGCGTACGACGCACTGTCGCCGGCGATGAAAAAACGCATCGCCGGCATGACCATCAAACAGGCCAACATCGTCGATACCGCGATGCAGATCCGGCCCGGCGCGTCGCTGGACATGGATATCCGTGACATTCCCGGTCCCAGCCACCCGATCATCTCCACGCACCCCGAAACCGGCCGCAACATGATTTTCCTCGGACGCCGGCACAGCGCCTATGTCAATGGATGCACGCTGGAGGAATCCGAAAAGCTGCTCGATGATTTGTGGGCACATACCACCGACCCGCGTTTTGTCTATGAACACCACTGGGCGGTGGGTGACGTCGTGGTGTGGGACAACCGCGCCACGCTGCATCGCCGTGACGCTTTCAACTCGGAAAGCCGGCGCATCCTCTACGCGGCGCAGGTCGAGGGGCATCGTCCGTTCGAGGCACCCGATGCGCTGAGCCTGCCGCCGCACCCGAGGTATGCAGTCGCGACCTGAAAGCCGCACCGGCTGTGTTTGTACGCCAGCGGGCGGTTTCAGGCCGGCCGCTCGATAATAACGATCATGAGGAGAACGACAATGAACCGAGTTCCGGGCGTTATATGGCCCATGCTGTGCATGGCTCTGGTCTGCCCCGTTGCCGCAGTCGCGCAGCAATATCCGACCAAGCCGGTGCGAATCGTGGTCGGTTTCGGAGCAGGTGGCGGCACCGATCTCGCCGCGCGTGCGATCGCCCAGAAACTTTCGGAGGCTTACGGCTCTTCGTTCATCGTGGATAACCGCCCCGGCGCTTCCGGCAATCTGGCCGGTGACATCGTGGCCAAGTCCAATGCGGACGGCTACACGATACTGATGGCGAATTCGACCATCGCGATCCCGAGCCTGTCAGTGAAACTGCCCTTCGATGTACGCAAGGATTTTCAGCCGCTCAGCGTAATCGCGCTCGGACCTTCGGTGCTGGTTGTGCATCCCAGCCTCCCGGTCAAGGACGTCAAGGGGCTGATTGCGCTGGCCAAATCAAAACCCAAGTCCCTTTCATTCGGTTCCGGCGGCGTCGGCAATGTGACGCACCTGGCGATGGAATTGTTGATGTCGAATGCGAAGATCGAAATGGTCCACATTCCCTACAAAGGGGGCGCGCCATCGGTAGTGGGTCTGGTGAGTGGTGAAGTGCAGGCATTGTTTACATCCATCCCCACTGCGCTGCCGCAGATCAATGCCGGGAAAATGCGTGCGATCGGTGTTTCCATCTCCAAGCGCAATGTTGCCCTGCCCAACGTGCCGACCATTGCCGAAACCCTGCCCGGTTATTACGCGGCGTCATGGTATGGCCTGCTGTTGCCGACGGGCGTTCCCAAACCGGTGGTGGATTCCCTGTCCAGGGAGATTGTTGCCGCCATGGAAGTGCCGGCGATCCGCGACGGCATGCTGAAGCAGGGTTTCGAGCCGGTCGGCAACAAACCCGAAGAGTTCAGGAAGTTCATTGCCGAAGAAATTCCGCGCTGGGAAAAGGTCGTCAAAACCGCGGGGATCAAGCCGGAATGACGAATATTCGGGCAAGTGCACCGGAGGCGGAAAACCCATGATTGATCGCATCGAGATTTACGTCACCAGCCTGTCGACGCGGCTGAAGCGGATTTTTTCCAGCGGCGTTTACGACACCGGCCCCAACGACAGCATCAACAGCAAACCGGTGCTGGTGAAGGTCTACGCCGACGGCGTGGTCGGCATGGGGCAGATCCGGCCGATCAGCCCCGGCCACTTTGTCGCCGATACCACGCAGAGCATGGTCGCTGCGATCAGGGAAATCTACGGCCCGGCGCTGCTCGGCAAATCGATTTTCGACATCGAGGCCATCAACGAAATGTTCGACAACCGCCTGGCCAACAACCCGGCGGCGCGCGCCGTGCTCGACATTGCCGTGCGCGACGCGATGGGCAAGGCGCTGAAAACCCCCCTCTACAACCTGATCGGCGGCTGCTGCCAGCCGCGCATCCCGCTCGAATGGTCGGTGAGCATGGCCGATGATGTGCAGACCATGATCGAGGAGAGCAAACGCGCAGTCGATGAGTTCGGCATCAAGGTGCTGTGCCTGAAAATGGCCGACCGCCGCGGCTGGAAGCACGATGTCGCCAACTTCGCTGCGGTGCGCAAGGCCGTCGGTGACGACATCATGATCGGCATTGATCCCAACGCCGGCTGGACCGTGGCCGATTCGCTGCGTGCCATCGCCGAAATCATTCCGATGGATCTGGGTTACATCGAACAGCCCATCGAGCGCCGCGATCTCAAGGGCATGGCGGAAATCCGCCGCGCCGCGGGTGGCGTGCCGATGATGGCGGACGAGGGCGTGTTCACGCTGCAGGACGCGTTTGCGCTCGCCGAGGCGCGCGCGATCGATGCCTACTGCATCAAGCTCTACAAGATCGGCGGCATCACGCCGGCGAAGAAAATTGCCGCCATGGCCGAAGCCGCAAACATCCAGCTCAATTGCGGCGGTCTGGCCGTCCAGTCGCAGCTTGAAGCCGCGGCCGGGGCGCATTATTACGCCAGCGTGCCGAAGTCGCGCATGATGGGCGCCGCCGAATTCGTGATGGGCCTTAACGCGACCGCCAAGGATCCGATCTGCCCCGAGAGCGATTTCAAAATCGACAATGGCCATGTCAATGTGCCCACCGGTCCCGGACTCGGCATCACCATCGACGAAAAGGCGCTCAAAACCAACACGCTGCTGCACGAAACCGTCGGCAAAAAATGATTCAGCGCGGCCTGCCGCCGGTGAGTGCCGACTGAATGTCGGTTTCCGTAAGCTGCGGTGCCAGCATCAGTATGAAATCAGCCACGAATTTGCGCACATGTGAATTCGCCCGCAGCCGGGCATAGGTCGTCGTCGATTCAAAGAGGTGGCTGGCGTCACGCGCTCGCAAAGCCCGATCCTGGGACTTGTTGAACGTGATCGTGGTCAGGATGGCGATTCCGAGCCCCAGTTCGACATAGGTCTTGCTGACATCGGCATCCACCGAGCCGAAGACAATGTTCGGTTCGATGCCCGCCTTGCGAAAGGCGTTCATCACCTTCCATCGTCCGCTGTACGCCGGGTCGTAGGTGATGATCGGATGTTTGGCGATTTCCCGGAGCGTCAGGGTCTTGGCCTTCAGCACCGGATGTCCTGCCGGGGCGACCACGCTGCGTTCCAGCGGAAAGCACGGAATGGCCGCCAGTGTCGGAAATTCACGCACCGTATCCGGCCCGATGCTGATGTCGACCTCGCCCGCATCCAGCAACTCGCAAATCTGCTCCGGGTTGCCCTGGCGCAAACCCAGCCGGATGCCGGGATATTTTTTGATGAACTTTTCGATGATTTTCGGCAGCACATAACGCGCCATGGTGTGGGTGGTGCCGATGGTCAGCTGCCCGGTGGAAACCTCGGTGAAATCCTGCCCCAGGTTTTTCAGGCTGTCGATTTCGTTGAGCACCCGCTTGATGGCCGCGATGGCCTGCTGACCCGGTTCGGTCAGTCCGATGATGCGATTGCGTTTGCGCAGGAAGATGTCGAATCCGAGCTCCCCCTCGAGCAGCTGGATCTGCTTGCTGATGCCCGGTTGCGAGGTATGCAGTGCGTCGGCTGCCGCGGAAATGTGGTTGCCCTGGCGGAAAACCTCGAGGATGTATTGCAGTTGTTTAAGGGTCATGTGTGCGCCCATCCGGGCATAAAATTATCAATTAAATCAATTATTTAAATAGTTATGTTGGTGCTCACTCCAGCCGCTGCGAAAGTGGTGAGGTTTTTTCGATCAGCCACTGCATGAAGGTCAGCACCTCGGGGCGCTCACGCGCAACCGGCGTGGTCATCAACCAGTAGGCGCGATCGTGGGTGCTGGAACTGTACTGCGCATCGGTGAGCGGCGCGACCAGTGTGCCGTCATCCAGCAGTGATTCGATCAGCGGCAGGCGGCCTAGGGCGATGCCCTGCGCGTTGATCGCCGCGCGCAGCATCATGTCGTAGTGGCTGAAACGCAGCACGCCCTTTGCGCCGGACCACGGCGTCTGCATGGTCTCGAACCACACATCCCAGGTCAGCCACGGTGTGAGTTGCTGCGGGTCTTCGAAATTGAGCAGCACAAAGTCTCTCAGGTCGGCGGGGTGGCGCAGTGGTTTTTGGCCCAGCAGTTTCGGGCTGCATACCGGCAGCACGCGTTCGCCGAACAGGCGCTGCGCGCCGGCACCGGCGAGTTCACGCGTCGAATAACGCACCGCCACATCCATCTGTTCGCGCTCCAGGTCGCGCACCGCATTGTCGGCGGCGACATGGATCTGGATGTCCGGATGCCGTTGCTGGAAATCCGCAAGCTGCGGCACCAGCCACAGCGACGCAAAGGTCATTGCCGTGGTCACCGTGACGATGCGATCACTGCGCGCCGCCGCGAGGCCCGCGCCGGCCTCGCGCAACTGGTGCAGCGCCTGGCTCACATCGCGGTAATAACGCTGGCCTGCTTCGGTCAGCAGCAGCGCGCGCGTGCGGCGGATGAACAGCGCCACGCCGAGCTCGGTTTCCAGCTGCTGGATCTGCCGGCTCACAGCGGACTGGCTCAAAAACAGCTCCGCCCCGGCGCGCGTGAATGACAGTTGTCGTGCTGCCGCCTCAAACGCTTTCAGCAGGTCCAGCGAGGGGAGATCACGTGGTTTATACATGCAATAAATGCATCCATAACGTGCAAATTGACCGTTTGCCCAGCTACCAGTCCGAGCGCATATTTGCAGCACTAAGCACTAAGCGGTCAGCTGCGGCTGGAACACTCATGCGAAAGGTGCATCCATTATGGACACTCATACCAGGTACGACAAGCATCAATCCTTCAATCGTGAGGACTGGCAACTGCGCGATCTTGGCGCCGGCGACACTCATTCCGTGGTCGGCAGCCGCGGCACGGTGGTGCACTGCCTCAGCGGGAGGCTGTGGGTCACCCAGGAAGGCGACCCCCGCGATTACGTGGTGCCGGCGGGCGCGCATTTTTGCGCCAGCGGTCACGGCCGCATCGTTGCCGGCGCCGTTGCCGACAACACGCGCATCGCCGTTTATCGCCTGGCAGCGCAATCCCTGCCGCAGGGACCGCGCAATGCCGTGCGGTTTGACGCCGCGTTTCTGGAAGCGCTGCAGGAAAACGCGCGTCAGGAACGTTCGCGCATGATCGCGGCAATGTTGCGCGAAGCCTGGCGCCGCCTGAAGCGCGGGTGGCGGCGATTTCTGCAATCGGACAGCCATGCGCCGACGCTGCGCATGCGCGAGGGCGGGTAAGATTGCCTGTGCGGGCTCATTGCCCGTTTTGCACGGGAGCATGCCCATGAACCAGACAGATTCGCCGATCGCAATCCGCGCCACGGATGCGCCGCCCAAGGCCAGACAGACCAATTACCCCGAGCCATTTGCCACCCGGGTGGCCGGCCGCATCAAACACCCGCTGGGTGATGTGTTCGGCTTGAAAAATTTTGGCGTCAACCTGACATATCTCAGACCGGGGGCGATATCCGCGCTGCGGCACGCGCATACCGTGCAGGATGAATTCATCTACATCCTGCAGGGTTCGCCGGTGCTGATCACCGATTCCGGCGAAACGCCGTTGCAGCCGGGCATGTGCGCGGGTTTCAGGTCTGCCACCGGTGACGCGCATCATCTGGTCAATCGCGGTACCAAAGACGTCGTCTATCTCGAAATTGGCGATCGCATGCCCGGCGACGGCGCACATTACCCCGACGATGACCTGCAGGCACGGTTTGAAGCAGGGCAATGGGTGTTCAAACACAAAGACGGCAACCCGTACTGAAGTCTGCCCATGACAGGAATCGCCATGCTCCCGCAAAATCATTATCAGCTGATGGCCCGTTACAACCGCTGGATGAACGAAAAGCTCTACGCAGTTTGCGCAGACATCTCCGATGCCGACCGGAAGAGGGATATGGGCGCGTTCTTCAAATCCATACACGGCACGCTGAACCATCTGCTGTATGGCGACATCGCGTGGCTTGGGCGCTTCAAAAAGCAGGTCATCCCGACCGTCATACTGGCCGAGCTGTATGCGGATTTTGATGAACTGCGCGCAGCACGCGTCGCAAAAGACCGCGAAATCCTGGAATGGGCCGATGCGCTGACGCCCGAATGGCTGGCCGCGCCATTCACCTACACCAGCAACGTCGACCGCAAGACCCGTGAGTTGCCGGCATGGACGCTGGTGTCACACCTGTTTAATCACCAGACCCATCATCGTGGCCAGCTCACCACGCTGATCAAACAGCTCGGCATCGATCCCGGCGACACCGATATTCCCTTTCTGCCGGAATTTGCCGCAGCCATCGTCTGAGGCCAGGAGGCTGTTTCCCGCGGGGCCTGCGCCATAAATTGCTGATTCCATTGTAATTTTTATTGGCGATGTGGCAGGCCCCGGCGCCCCTGAGAAAGGGGCCATTGGGCCGATTGCCCTTGGTCGTAATCAAAGCTAATCTGGAAGGTCTGCGCCTGATTCCGGGAGTGCCATGAAACGGCAGTTGCGGCTACTGATTGTCGAGAGTTCCACCGCCGACACGGCGGTGCTGCTGCACGCGCTCGCCGGCCAGGGCCTGGATGCGGAGCCGACGACCGTTGCGGCCGCGGCGGACATGCGGGTTGCGCTGCAGACCCGGACCTTTGATCTGCTGATTTGCTGCCCGCCGGTTTCGGGTTTTCCGGCGGCATCGGCACTGGCGCTTGCGCGGGAGCTGTGTCCGGAAGTGCCGTTCATCATCGTCTCGGGCGAAGCCGACCTCAATCTCGCAGTGGCGCTGGTCAAGCTCGGCGCCAAGGATTATGTGCAGAAAAACGAACTGATCCGCCTCGGCCCGGTAATCGAGCGCGAGCTGCGTGATGCCGAAGCGCGGCGGCGCCAGACCATCACCGAGAACAACCTGCATGAAAGCCGCGAATTGTTCCGCGCGATCGTCGAAAACGTCGGTGATCTCGTCGCGGTGCTCGACACCGAAGGCAAGCGCATCTACAACAGCCCCTCTTACGGCCCGCTGTTTCGCGAGAAGGACATCCGCGAAGGTTCCAGTTCCTTCATGGAAGTCCACCCCGAGGACCGCGAGCGCATCCAGTCCATTTTCCGCAAGACCGTGGAGACGGGCATCGGCGAATGCGCCGAGTTCCGTTTTGTGCTGAAGGACGGCAGCATCCGTTTCATGGAATCCGACGGACGTGCGATCCGCGACGCCGGCGGCAATGTTGCGAAAGTGGTGGTGATCTCGCGCGACATCACCGAGCAGAAACGCCTTGAGGCCGACCTGCGCGAACTCGCCGCCACCGACATGCTGACGGGACTGCCCAACCGGCGCCACTTCCTGGGCCAGCTTGAGCAGGAAAAGGCCCGCGTCAGCCGCGCCGAGGAGAAATGCGCATCGGTGCTGATGATCGACATTGATCACTTCAAGCGGGTCAACGATACCTGGGGCCATTCCACCGGCGACCATGTCCTGCGCCACCTTGCCGTGCTGATGCGCCAGGTGCTGCGCAAGATCGACACCCTGGGCCGGCTTGGCGGTGAGGAATTCGCGGTCATCCTGCCCGGAGCCGACCTGCCCTCGGCGGAAACATTCGCCGAGCGCCTGCGCAAGCGTGTGGAGCAATCGCCGGCGGTCTACGAAAAGCGCGCCATCCCGATCACCATCAGCATCGGCGTCAGCGAAATCCGGGCGGAAGATGAAAGCGCGGAGCTTGCGCTCATGCGTGCCGACCACGCGCTGTATCAGGCTAAAGACGGCGGCCGCAACAAGGTCAGGGTAGAAGACGGGGCTGCCCGCGCGGCAAGTCGCTCATGACGCGCGCCAAATAAAATCCTTCGTTTTTGATAATCACCGCATTCCGGCAGGCAAAAGCGCAAGGCACAAACTGCACGTCGTCGGTCCCCATTGAAAGCATGGCGGCTCCATCGAAGGCATGTTTTTGTCAAAACGCATGCGGTTTTCAATGATGGATTGGCAAGACTCATGGTTTTGAGTGCAGTTTCAATCTAGAGCGCACCGGTGACCAACAGCAGATCCGTCTGCTTTTTCATGTCGTCACTGAATGCCCCGAACGGGGAGTTGCGCCGCACCAGGTTGACCAGGGCGTCATCCAGGTTTTTATCCCCCGACGAGTGGTTGACGGTGACCTTGTTCACGTGGCCGGTTGAAGAAATCGAGATCGTCAGCACGGCTTCCTGGGCCGGACTGCCCCGCAACGGGCCGTTGCGCTCAGCGGCGGCGGATTGTTTCAGTCGTTCAAGCAGGCGTGTCACATAGCCGGAAAACACCGGTCCGGCTGTTCTCACCGTGACGTAATGCTGACGGTAGCCCTGTTGCGGCGCGGGATCGCCGGCGTCTGTCCGGCTGGCGGCGACAGTTTCAGTATCCGGTTTTTCTGCGGGTGATGGTTGGGTGCTTGCGGCGCCTGCAACGAGCGAATTCAATTTTTCGCGCGTGGCCAGGGCCTCTTTATGGATATTTTCTTCCTCGGTGGTCAGTTGCCTGAACTGGGTCACCAGACTGCGGTAAGTTTCCAGATCCTCGTTGCGCTCAAAAACCAGCTGTTTGCCGCCATCCAGCCTGATGGATCCGAGCCGGCTCTCGGCGAACTGCAGCATGCGACGGAAAAGGCTGATCCCGGTTCGCTGGGTTTCGGCGAAGCGCAGCCGCAGCGAGAGTCCGCGGGCCAGTCCTTTTTCAAAACCCTTGTCGAATTCCTCGCGAATCTCATCCCGGAGTTCGATGGCCGCGATTTCGGCGCGCATGTCCTTCTGAAGGTTTCCCAGCGTGACCAGGTAGTCCTCGATCGTTTTTTCCATGTCATCGATGGCGCGATTGCTCTCCGCAATCGCCCCTGCGGAAACCAGTTTTTCCGGGGAAAGAACCGATTGTTTTTCGAATTTCAGGAGACTCTCGCTGAATTTCTGTTCCTCCAGGGTGGAGCGCGCCATGTATTTCCGCACTATCCCGGTCAATTGCTGTCCGGCCTTGGAGGCCCCAAGGAGCACACCGCTCGCAGCAGGATCGCTGGCGAGGCGGGCTGCCATCATCTCCTTGCCCCAGTCTTCCATCGACTTTTTTATCTCGGGCCCGCTTTTGCTGCTGGCCGAAACCCAAGCCTGTGCAGCCTCGGTTTTTTCAAAGCGATTGATTGCCGCGACATCTGCCGCCGTATAGCTGACATCCGGCAGTTGGCCCCCCATGGTTTTTTCTGCGAGCAGCTTGTTGATGAATTTCTGGCCGGCCGGCGATTCGAAAAAAACCGCGATCGCTTGTGCTTCCGCCTGGGAGAGATATCGGGCATAAATCGGCACCAGCCGGTTCACCGCCGCTTCGGGAGACATTTTCGCCAGCACATCGTTGACCAGCCTGTCGAGGTCCGTTTTTTCCGAAGCCTGCCTTTTTTTCAGGGCCTCGTGCATCCCGTAGGCCAGCAGTTCGCCCACCTTGGTTGCGTGCAGCATGCGCTTCACGGTCTCAAGATGCCCGGCCGCTGCCGGCGCAAGCTGTGCATGCGCCACCGTGGCGAGAAAGAGCGCAAGCGCCAGCACCAGATTGCGGAAAAAGTGAATGTTACGAATGTTCATCGAAACCTCGTGCAGGGTGTTGTTTGGGGCGTCGCATCCGGTTCAGCTGCCGGGACGATGGGCGGCATTGATGCGAGCCAGTTCATGCCGCGCGGCGGCATGATAGAAAGTATGCAAGGCGCCCTTTTCTGTTGATCGCTTCAGGAAAACGCCTGCCTGCACCGGGTCACCGGCCAGCAGGAAGTGCTGACCGACATACAGATAAGCTTCGGCGAGAGCAGTATCGATACGCTCCGCCGGTTGCTTGTGTGCCTCGCGCAGCAATTCATCGGTGGTGCGCTGGCGCTGGAAAAGGCCCAGCGCTGCGGCGGGCCATGCGCCGGCCGTTCCGGCCGGAACGGCGCTGGACTCGTCGGTATTCAGCTGCCGTGCGCACAGCATCAGCCAGATGCCTGCGCGGAGGCGCTCAGCAGGGGACTGCGCGAGCGTCTGCGCCGACTTGAAATCACCCGCCGCATCCTGAATTTTCCCGAGGTAATAGTTCGAAAGCCCGCGGAAGAAGTGCGTTTCAAAATCTGCGGGCTGCAATGCGAGCGTCCGTGACAAGTCGGCCACGCTTCTGGCGAAGTCGCCCGTGGTGAAACGCACTTCGCCGCTGCACTTGAGCATGTCGGCGCTCGCCGACCGAAGGCTGAAAGCTTCCTGGATGTCGCTCAACGCCTCGGCATTGCGTCCGAGAAAGGCCAGCGTTCGTGCATGTTCGCATTGCGCTGCGCTGAAATCCTGCGCCTGGAGACGGGCTCTTGCGATTACAGCCGAGGTCGATTCCAGTATTTTCTCGAGGCGCTGGGTGGAGGATTTCTCGGGTGAAACAGGCGCGGTGGCGACGGTCTGCGGATTGCCGCTCAGCACCAGCAGTCCGCCGCCCAGCAGTTTCTCGATCCTGCGCAGGTCGCCCAGAAACTGCGGCACTTCGCCGGTTTGGATGCGGTCTGTGGTGATGCGCATTTCCTGCGCAAGTTTGATCGTGCGTCCGGTGAACGAAATGGATTCTGCGAGGGCGAAGCCACGTCCGGTTACGGTCTGTTCAGAAGGCTGGCGCCGCGCATTGAAATCCTGCGGCAGGGTCACCGAGAACTCATATCGATTGACCGACGGATAAGTGGGAACCGCGAGGGCGTGTTGCCGCGTGGCCGAATTCGGAACATAAAACAGCTGCAGCAGGTTGTCGGAACGAAACCGCGCCACCCAGTTGTCGCTTTCGCGTTCCAGAAAACCCGGTAACCGGTAGCCGATTTGCAGCATGAAGCGATTTTCCTCACGGTTATCGCTGATTTCCGGTCCACTGCGCAGAGTCGCACCGGTGTAACGCCTGTCGAACAGGCCCTGGTAGGCCTGGCGCATCTGTTCCACTGTCATCTGTGCCAGGGCGCGACGTATGCCTTCAGCCTGCAGTCCGGTGTATTCGAAGCGGATGTCCAGCTCGGCCTCACCATCAATCTTTTTCACGGTGACATGCTCGATGCGCGAAGCCGTGTCAGTGCTGTCCGTCGTATGCGGGATGGCCTCAAGGCCAGTGGCATTTGCCGCCGCACGCAGAAACTGCGCGCCGGCGTGGATCTGTCCCATGTGGTCAAGACTGCGCCCCTGCCCCCACGCCGTCGGATCGAGAAAATAGGTCTTGTTGTTGACCGAGGCACGGACAATGACATGGTCGAAAACCAGCGGGCTTGGCAGCATCTGATCCAGCCCCTTGCGATTCTGCAGCGAAACCAGGACCGGAGTGGCTTCTATGCCAAGCTGCCTCAGCGCTGCGGTGAGCAGGGCGGATTTGTCCTTGCAATCGCCGTAACGCCGGCTCAGCACCTGGGCAGGGGGATACGGTCTGTGGGAATTTTCACCGAGGGAAATGGACAGATAGCGTATTTCGTCCTGGACGAAACCCAGCGTTCTGATCACGGCATCTGCGGGGCCAGCGGCACCTTTGGCTGCGGCCAGCACCGTGCCGACATCCGGGCGTGGCTCGGGCGGCGCCATCAGATCCGTGGCCCACTGGGCGACCTCGGCCCATGACGCAAATTCGCTGAACTGCAGCCAGCGTGCGGGGTGGATGTCCTGCGGAATAAAGGGGTCCACCGTCACCGCGGGCACATTGCGTTCCTCGAAGCGCAAAACACGCCGGCCGTTCAGGCGTTGCTCGTCAGGCCTGATGATGGACTGCGACATGCCGCCGATCATCCGGTGGCGGATATTGCGGTTTTCCGCGGAGTCGAGCGTGATGCGCCGGTGGCGGATCGGCACACTGGCATCCCAGCTGCCGGCATCGACGAATTTCCCGCTGTAAACAGGATTCTGGCCAATGATGGAATAGGTGATCTCTAGGGCATCGCCGACGCGCAGGTCATCGATCAGCACCAGCGCGGAAATCGTGCCTGTCAGCACGCCGGCGTCGAGCCCCTGCTCACGCTGCAGGAAGCGGATGTCAGCGCTGCCCAGCTTGTCCATGACCTGCTTGTCACGCGTGATGCGCAGTCTGTGCAAAACGACTTTCTGGTACTCCGGCTGAAACGCAATTGAATACTGTCCAAGTTCCGCCAGTGCAGACGGCTGATGGGTCTGCAGCACCCGCGTGACCAGCGCGGTCGGCTCGCGATCGACGCGAAAGTAGGTGTCGGCATAGAGGATGGCGGTGCCGTCAAATGCTTTTTCGCCCAACCCGGAAGGGGCCGGCGTTGCCCAGGCTGGAAGCGGTGTGCCCGACGAAAATGCTGCGGCAGCAGCCTGCAGACCGGTGCCGGCAAGTTGCGCCGAGCGCGGTGCTTGTGCCAGTGCGGCAACATCCGTCAGCGCGAACAAGACAATGGCGTAACAGACTGCAAGCCAGCGGTGTCGTGCGTTGGTGTGGGAGTTCATGATTTCCTGCTGGACTGGAAGCTGAGGCCCCTCGATTTGTCTGTAAGCGGATACTACCGGAGGTATTCCGCTCCGGTCACCCTCCCTGCGATTCAGATGACAGTGTCGTTATATTCCGGAATGAGCGTATCGGATGTCGGACTCACGGTTGCTGCCGGACGGTATCCGCCCCTATGATGGCCCGATCCGTTTTGCCAAACGTTGTTCGATTTCGCAACATTATCCACGCCACCATCCTGTTCCTGACGCATCCGCGGCGGCCATCTGCCGGGATTTAATGCCTGCAAAAAAGCGGATGCTGAAATGTGTGAATGTTCGAAAAAATCGAAAGGACATGCCAATGAAATTCGGCCGTTTCCAGCACCAATCACGCATTTTCTTCGGCCTTGTCGAAGGCGACCAGGTCTGCGAACTTGAGGGTTCGCCCTTCACCAGCTACAAGCCGACCTCCAGCCTGTATGCGCTCTCCACGCTGAAAATCCTCACGCCCTGCGAGCCGCGCAATTTCTACTGTGCCGGTCTCAACTATGCTGCGCACATCGAATGGGGCGCCAGGCGCAAGGGCATTGCACCCAAGTTTCCGGAGAAGGCCGATGTCGGCTACCGCTCACCGAACGCGCTGGCGGCGACTGGCGAGGCGATCGT
>CAZSIR010000029.1:0-25478 GCA_964606765.1 uncultured Bordetella sp.
CACCGTGTCCAGTACAAGTGGCTGATTTTTCCCTTTCAGCAGCATGGCTTTCATGCTTACTCCCCCTTGGTCACAAATCTTACACCGTCGATGCATGTGCAGTACCGCACGCGCCGGTAGAATTGCATTTTGATGCTGCAAGCCCGCAGTGCATCGCAGTCTTCCGGAATTCCATGCCCGATACGCCCGCCCGTCCGCCCCGCGACGCCATCCTGATTCGCGGCGCGCGCCAGAACAATCTGAAAAATCTGTCACTCGATTTACCGTTGAACGAGCTGATTGTCGTCACCGGTGTATCCGGCAGCGGCAAGTCCTCGCTGGTGTTCGATACGCTGTATGCCGAAGGCCAGCGGCGTTATGTAGAGACCTTTTCGCCGTACGCGCGCCAGTTCCTGGATCGCCAGGACCGGCCGCAGGTCGACAGCATCGACGGTATCCCGCCGGCCATCGCCATCGACCAGGTCAATCCGGTGCGCACCTCGCGCTCGACCGTGGGCACGATGACGGAGTTGAACGATCACCTGAAACTGCTGTTCGCCCGCGCTGCACATCTGCATTGCCGGAATTGCGGCGCGCCAGTAGCACGCGATACGCCGCAGACGATCTTTGATGCGATGACCGCACGCGCCAAGGGCGCCGGCGATCCTCGGCTGGCGATTGCCTTCCCGGTACCGGTACCGGCGAATTTCAAGGCCGATGAAGTCAAGGCGCTGCTCACGGCGCAGGGCTACACGCGTTTTCTCAATGAAAGCAAAGATCATTTCGAAGTGGTGCAGGACCGGCTGCGCGCCGGCACTGCGGAACGCGGGCGCGTGATCGAGGCGCTGGAGGCCGCGCTGAAGGTCGGCCAGGGCCGCGTCAATGTGCATGTATTGGAGGATCTGACTCCCCCCCTCCCTGCCCCTCCCCACCAGGGGGAGGGAATCACAAACCGAAACTCCGCCACCAAGGCTGTGGGCGCGGTATGGCGTTATTCATCGAATCTGCATTGCGCTGAATGCGACATCGCCTACACCGAGCCGAACCCCAGCCTGTTTTCCTTCAACTCGCCGCTGGGCGCCTGCGATACCTGCCGCGGTTTCGGCCGTGTGATCGGGCTCGATTACGGGCTGGTGATTCCGGATGAATCCAAGTCACTGCGCGACGGTGCGATCAAACCCTGGCAGACGCCATCGAACAAAGAATGCCAGGACGATCTGCTGAAGTACGCACGCCTGCGCGGCATTCCGCTGGACAAACCCTGGCGTGAAATGTCGGCGAAGGAAAAACGCTGGGTGCTCGACGGCGAACCGGAATGGGTCAGCTGGCGCAAATCCTGGCCGGGCGTGTGGTACGGCGTCGGCCGCTTTTTCAAATGGCTGGAAACCAAGTCATACAAAATGCATGTGCGCGTGCTGCTGTCCAAGTATCGCGCCTACACCGAATGCACGGCCTGCGGCGGCGCAAGACTGAAAACGGATGCGCTGCTGTGGCGCGTCGGGTCGGCTGAAAATGCCCGTATTGCACTAGGCGAACGTAAACGCTACAAACCGCTGGGCGTGAATTACAGCGATGAACAACTTGCCGCGCTGCCCGGACTGACATTGCACGATGTGGTGCTGCTGCCGCTGGAACGGACCAAACTGTTTTTTGCTTCACTGGAACTGCCGGCACCGCTGGATGAAGCCACCGACATGCTGGTCGGCGAAATCCGCACACGGCTTGATTACCTGAACCAGGTCGGCCTCGGCTACCTGACACTGGACCGCCAGTCGCGCACACTCTCCGGCGGTGAAGTGCAACGCATCAACCTGACCACGGCTCTGGGCGCCTCGCTGGTCCACACACTGTTTGTGCTCGATGAGCCTTCGATCGGACTGCATCCGCGGGACATGGGCCGCGTCATCGGCGTGATGCACAAGCTGCGCAACGCCGGCAATTCGCTGGTGGTGGTGGAACACGATCCACAGGTCATGCTTGCCGCCGACCGCATTCTCGACATCGGCCCAGGGCCCGGTTCGCGCGGCGGCGACATTGTCGGCTTCGACACCCCGGCGCGCATCATGTCCACCAAAGATTCGATCACCGGGCGTTATCTGTCCGGCGAATTGCGTGCCGCCGGTTATGACACACCCCGCGTACCGGGCAAAACAACACCGCAGCTGCGATTGCGTGGCGTCACCGAGCACAATCTGAAGAACATCGATGTCGATTTCCCGCTGGGACGACTGACCTGCATCACCGGTGTGTCGGGCTCGGGCAAATCGACGCTGGTGCAGGATGTGTTGTACGCCGCGCTGCGCAAATCACTGGGCAAACCAACGGAAGCGCCAGGCAGGCACGATGGACTCTACGGCGCGGACCAGATCAGCGATGTCGTGATGGTCGACCAGTCCTCCATCGGCCGCACCACGCGTTCGAATCCGGCCAGTTATGTCGGTGCCTTCGACGCCATCCGCAGCCGCTTTTCATCGGCGCCGCTGGCTCAGTCGCGCGGCTACACCGCCGGCACCTTCAGCTTCAATTCCGGCACCGGGCGCTGCCCGACCTGCAGCGGCAATGGTTTCGAGCATGTCGAGATGCAGTTCCTGTCCGATGTTTATCTGCGCTGTCCGGATTGCGACGGACGGCGTTATCGCGCCGAGGTGCTGGAAATCACCGTCGACGGCAAATCGATCGCCGATGTACTCGAACTGACCGTCGCTGATGCGCTGGCCTTTTTCAACCACGCGCCGGACATTGCACGCGTGTTGCAGCCGCTGACCGATGTCGGCCTCGATTACCTGAAGCTGGGCCAGCCAGTGCCAACGCTGTCGGGCGGCGAAGCGCAGCGGCTGAAACTCGCCGGTTTTCTCGCTGAAGCTGCGCAGACCGGGCGCAATGCCGTGGGCAGCAAAGGCACATTGTTTTTGTTTGATGAGCCGACCACGGGGCTGCATTTCGACGATGTGCGCAAACTGCTGGGCGCATTCCGCAAGCTGATCAGCGCCGGCCATTCACTGATGGTCATTGAACACAACCTCGACGTGATCCGCGCCGCAGACTGGATCATCGACCTCGGCCCAGAGGGCGGTGATGCCGGCGGCGAACTGCTGTGTACGGGAACGCCGGACACGGTCGCCGCGCACCCGGTCTCGCATACCGGGAAAGCCTTGCGCGATTACGCCGCCTCGCTGGGCGCGCCGGTCGCGCCGCAACCGCTGCCGATGACGGCAGCACACAACGGCAACAACATCAGCGTCAGCCATGCCCGTGAACACAATCTGCAAAACATCAGTGTCGACATCCCGCGCGGCAAATTCACCGTGGTCACGGGTGTGTCGGGCAGCGGCAAATCGACGCTGGCTTTCGACATCGTGTTTGCCGAGGGCCAGCGCCGTTATCTCGAATCGCTGAATGCCTATGCCCGCCAGTTCGTGCAGGGCGCGGCGCGGCCCGATGTCGATGCGATTTACGGCATCCCGCCAACCGTGGCCATCGAGCAGCGCACCAGCCGCGGCGGCCGGCGCAGCACGGTGGCGACGTTGACCGAGATTTACCATTTCCTGCGCCTGCTCTACGTCAAACTCGGCACCCAGTACTGCCCGGACTGCGATGTTGCGATCGAACCGCAGAGCATCGATCAGATCACCGCACGCATCATGAAGCAGTACCGCAATGACCGCATCGGCCTGCTGGCACCGCTGGTGGTCAACCGCAAGGGTTATTACACCGACCTCGCAAAATGGGCCGCGACCAAGGGTTATACCCATCTGCGGGTCGACGGTGAATTCATTCCGACCTCACCCTGGCCGCGACTGGCGCGATTCAAGGAACACAGCATCGAACTGCCGGTCGCCGACATCCGCGTCACGCCGGAAAACGAAGCCGCCCTGCGCGCCGGACTGGCTACCGCACTGGAACACGGCAAGGGCATCGTGCAGGTGCTCGGCGGACTCGATACGCTGGCCGAGGCGATGGCGAAAAAGGATGCGCGCCGGATCAAATTGACCGAAGTTGTGTATTCGATCAAACGCGCCTGCCCGTCCTGCAACAAGAGTTTCCCCGAACTCGATCCGCGGCTGTTTTCGTACAACTCCAAACACGGCTGGTGCCCTTCCTGTTTCGGCACCGGGCTGACGCTGGAAAAAATCGACTGGGACGAAGAGCGCGAAAAAACCGGCACCGAGGAACATGTGCTGGATTCCTGGCTGAACTGGCTGGAAGTCGATGAGCCCTGCCCGACCTGCGACGGCCAACGCCTGAACCCCACCGCGCTGGCGGTGCGTTACCGCAAACGTTCGATCGCCGCACTCGCCGCGTTACCGGTGGCAAAACTCGCCAGCGAATTCACTGAGGTCTCCTTCAGCGGCCGCGAAGCGGCGATTGCACGTGACATCGTCTCGGAGATCCGCAGCCGGCTCAGTTTTCTTGATGAAGTCGGCCTCGGTTATCTGGCGCTGGACCGCGCCGCGCCGACATTGTCCGGCGGTGAAGCGCAGCGTATCCGCCTTGCGGCACAGCTTGGTTCCAATCTGCGCGGCGTCGCCTACATCCTCGACGAGCCGACCATCGGCCTGCACCCGCGTGACAACCTGATCCTGCTGAACACGCTGGCGAAACTGCAGACGAAGGGTAATACCCTCATCGTGGTCGAACACGATGAAGACACCATCCGCCGCGCCGATCGTGTCATCGACCTCGGCCCTGGTGCGGGACGCCGCGGTGGCCATGTCGTCGCAGCGGGCACTGCCGCCGAACTGCAACGCAATCCGCAATCGGTGACCGGCCGGCTGCTGGCCAAACCTTTGCGGCACCCGCTGCATCCGCCGCGGCGCGTCGACAGCAGCACGCCGTCACTGTTTGTTCGCGAAGCCGCTTTGCACAACCTGCAGCGCGTGACCGCGCGTGTGCCGCTGGGACGATTGACGGTGATTACCGGCGTATCGGGCTCGGGCAAATCGACACTGGCGCGCGATGTGCTGCATGCCAACCTTGCACGTCTGGTCAACAACAAATCAAAATCATCAATAAAAACAAATGGTTGCAAAGAAATCTCGGGCTGGGAGGCTGTAGGCCGGGTATTGGAGGTCGACCAGACCCCCATCGGCAAAACACCGCGCTCCTGCCCCGCGACCTATGTCGGTTTCTGGGACACCATCCGTCGCCTGTATGCGGAAGCACCGGAAGCACGCATGCGCGGGTACACGGCGAGCCGCTTCTCCTTCAACACCAAAGGCGGACGTTGTGAGGCCTGCGAAGGCCAAGGCGTGCAGAAAATCGAAATGAGTTTCCTGCCCGACGTCAAAGTGCCCTGCGATGTCTGCAACGGCGCGCGCTTTGACAGCGAAACGCTGGCGGTACGGTTCAAGGACCAGTCGATTGGCGATGTGCTGGCGATGAGTGTCGATGACGCGGTGGATTTTTTCTCGGCACATCCCGCCATTCATCACACGCTGCGACTGTTGCAGGATGTCGGCCTCGGTTACCTGACGCTGGGCCAGCAAAGCCCGACTTTGTCCGGCGGCGAGGCACAGCGCATCAAGCTGGTCACCGAACTGGCCAAGGTGCGCATCAACGGTGATGACGCGGGCGGGCGGCCGGGCCGCGCCGGCGCGCAGAAACGCACGCTGTATGTGCTCGATGAACCGACGGTCGGCCTGCACATGGCCGATGTCGAAAAACTGATCCATGTGCTGCACCGGCTGGTTGATGCCGGCAATTCGGTGGTGGTGATCGAACACAATCTCGACGTGATGGCCGAAGCCGACTGGATCATCGACCTCGGCCCCGAAGGCGGTGACGGCGGCGGACGCATCGTCGCGGAAGGACCGGCAGCGACCATCGCCGGAAAATCCGCGCGTTCACATACTGCGCGCATCCTCGGCGAATTCCTGAAAGAGCGCGGAATCCGGATTGGAATCTAGCTTTTGTGGCGGCCAACACTCCAACCGCGCTTGGCGAGATGTTTTTCGCCGACTTCCGCAGGCTCCTTCTCCAGCGGCGTGGCCATGGTGTCATTCCAGCGATTGAGAAAACCGAACAGGGCAATAACGCCGGTGATTTCGACAATCTGCCCCTGCGTCCAGTACTGTTGCATGCGCGCGAACAATTCGTCGGTCACATCATTGGGTTGTGACGAAGCAGCCACAGTGAATTCCAAGGCGACCTTCTCCGCCTCGCTGAACAACGGGCTGCTGCGGTATTCCCACACCGCATTGAATTTGTCTTCGGGGATGCCGAGCCGGAGCGACGCTCCGGCGGAATGCGCCATTCAGTAACGGCAGCCGTGCACCGAACTCGAGACATGGCTGATCAGCCGCTTGAAGCCGACATCCACTTCACTGTCCGGCCCCCACATCGCCCACGACAGCATCGCGAATCCTTTTGCGATGGCGGGCTTGTGCTGCATGATTAGCGCGGCATTGGGCACAAAACCGAGTGACTTTTTGAAATTGCCCAGTGCAGCCTGCACTTCCGGGTCGTCGGTCAACGGCAAAGGCGGTATACGCGGCATATCGACTCCCTTAAAGTTGAAAACGCAGTCAATCCTTATGCTTGCCGACGTTCCAGCCGCGCCTGGCCAGATGTTTTTCGCCGACCTCAACCGGTTCCTCTTCCAATGGCGTCGCCATTGAATCGTTCCAGCGGTTCATGAATCCGAACATCGACACCACGCCGAGGATTTCGACAATCTGGCCTTCGCTCCAGTGCCGCTTCATTTGCGCGAACAGTTCGTCAGTGACGTCATTGGGCTGCGAGGCTGCGGCAATGGCAAAATCCAGCGCTACGCGTTCCGCATCCGAATACAGCGGACTGGAGCGGTATTCCCACACCGCATCGAATTTTTTTTCGGGGATGCCCAGCCGGAGCGCCGCCCCGGCAGTGTGCGCCATTCAGTAATGGCAGCCGTGTGCCTTGCTTGCGACATAGGCCAGCAGGCGCTTGAAGGCGACCGTGACCTCGCCCTGCGGATCCCACACCGCGGCGGCCAGACCGGCCAGCGCTTTGACCAGCTTGGGTTTGCGCTGCATGATCAGTACGCTGTTGGGCACGAAGCCCAGGGATTTTTCGTACACCTTCCAGGCTTCGGACAACTCCGGAACGGCATCCAGGGGCAGTGCAGGCAGTCTGGCCACGAATTCTCCTCGGGTCGGCGTCAGTGAATTATTGATGATGATGGATGGCGCGCAGCTGAATTCTCGCACATGAACGCGGTCTATAATCGAACCGTTTTGTGGAAACCCCTCATCACCATGCTCTCAAAGCTGATCCGATACGCCGCTCCCTGCACTGCGGGCATGATCATTGCCTCCTGCGCCACGATTGACAAACCCATTGCGCTGCCGGAAGGCCGTTGGGAAATGACGACTTCGAGTTTCATCGACATCGGCCGCATGCCGGGCATCCCGCGCGCGACATTGCAGATCCGTGATGGCCGCATTTCCGCCTTCAGCGGCTGCAATACCGGCAGCGGAGTGGTCAGTTCGATCGACGGCAGGATGGCCGTTGAGGCCATGGCCAGCACCCGCCGCGCCTGCCTTGAGCCGGTCGGCGGATTCGAGGGCCGCTATTTCAAGCTGCTGCAGGCCCGTCCGTATTTCCGCGTTGAAGATGGCATGCTGATCCTTGCCGCGGGTGACGACAGCGCGCGCTTTCGGCGCATTGTGGAAAAACCCCCTGAAAAACCGGCTGCCGCGAAGCCACAGCCATGATCAGCCAGACACTGCAAGCCCATACCAAGGATCTCGGCGACGGTTTTGTAGTGCGCCGCCTGCTGCCGGCAGCCACACGCAAGATGCTCGGCCCTTTTATTTTTTTTGACCACATGGGCCCGGTGCATTTCGATCCCGGCGGCGCAATTGACGTCCGGCCGCATCCACACATCGGGCTCGCCACCGTCACCTACCTGTTCGAGGGCGCGATCATGCATCGTGACAGCCTGGGTTGCGAACAGCGCATCACGCCTGGCGACGTCAACTGGATGACCGCCGGCCATGGCATTGTTCATTCCGAGCGCAGCCCGGATGATGAGCGCGGTCAGTCGCGCAATCTGCACGGCATCCAGACCTGGATCGCCCTGCCGAAGGCCGATGAGAAGACCGATCCGGCCTTTGCCCACCATCCCGCAGCCACGCTGCCGGTCAGACAATGGCCTGATGCGGAGCTGCGCCTGATCGCCGGTTCGGGCTGGGGACTGCAGGCGCCGGTGAAAACCTTTTCTCCGATGTTCTACGCAGCATTTGTCAGCTCGGGCGCGGCAAGTTTCGAACTGCCTCCGGAACACCTGGAACGCGCAATCTATGTGGTTGACGGAGAAGTCAGCGTCGACGGCATGACGGTATCGCCCCGGACAGTCGCCGTATTCGAGCCCGGGGCGCCGGTCACTGTGAACACCGCCTCTGCGGCACGCATCATGGCCTTTGGCGGCGCACCTGTGGACGGGGACCGTTTCATCCACTGGAATTTTGTCGCCAGCAGCCGTGAATTGATCGAAGACGCGCGCAATCGCTGGCGCGAGCAGCGTTTTGCCAAAGTGCCCGGCGAAACCGAATTCATCCCCCTCCCCGAGCGCTAGAATCCGTGACGGAAATTGCCAAAGGTGCAGCCTTGAACATCGCCGCCATGCGCAAGGAATACATGCACGCCAGCTTCGACGAGGCTGATGCGGCGGCCGATCCCTATGCACAATTCCAGCGCTGGTTCGACGAGGCCGTGCGCGCCGCCGTGCCCAGTCCCAATGCCATGACGCTGGCCACTGCCACGGCCGGCGGCAGACCCTCCGCGCGAATCGTGCTGCTCAAGGGTTTTGATCGGGGCGGTTGCGTGTTTTACAGCAATTACCTAAGCCGCAAGGGACTGGAACTTGCGGAGAATCCCCGTGCGGCGCTGCTGTTTCACTGGGTCGAGCTTGAACGCGAAGTGCGGATTGAAGGACTCGTTGAAAAAACCGGCGCCCATGAGTCGGATGACTATTTTGCCAGCCGGCCGCTGGGCAGCCGCCATGCCGCCATTGCTTCGGCCCAAAGCGAAGTGGTGGCGGACCGCGCCGCCCTGGAAGCTGCCTTCGCGGACGTTGAGCGGCGACAGGGCAGCCAGGCCTTGCGCCCGGCGCACTGGGGCGGTTACCGCCTGCGCCCCGCCGCCGTTGAATTCTGGCAGGGCCGGGCCAACCGGTTGCACGACCGGTTGCTGTACACGCTGACCGGCGAAAAATGGACGATCAGACGCCTGGCGCCCTGACCGGCGCGGCGCCGGACTTGCCGTTTCGCCGCTGCCATTCGGCCTCGAGTTCGGCATCGGTCTTGTAGTGCGGCACCCGGAAGGTGTAGCGATACCAGTTCTGCGGACGGAACGGGCGGTCCTTGCTTTCCTGCTCCCAATAACGATCTCCCAGTTCGATATTTTTCTGCTGGTCCATTTCCCAGTGCCGGCGAGAGCGCGGACTGCCGAACAGGTACAACCTTCCGTCGACAACCTTGAAAGTACTGGCGCCGATATTGGCCTTCAGCGCATAAGGCGCGCCGCTGGCGCAGAACCCGCCATAGGCGGGCACGTAGCGCTGCGGTGCGGCAAGAAACTGGTCGCGGTGCGCCGCGCTGACAAACCGGTAGGTCACGCCTTCATGCTGCGCCTTGAATTGCGCATCGCCGGCAACGGCCTTGCCCAGGGTCTGATAGGCCACCGGGTCGTTGCCGCGCAGCATGAGTTTTTCATCCGGACCATCGGTCACGACATTCATTGTTGAACAGGCCGGAAGCAGCACCAGCAGCAACAGCGCCGGCAGCAGCCTTGAAACGAGCGGTACATTTTTCAGGTTCATGGGTGTTTCCTCCACCACGGCATATTACGGCTTAAGGGTGCGCTGCGGGGTACGGCGTTCCTGCCGCGTTATACTCGGCGCCTTTCCCACACAACCGCCCCGCCATCTTGGGTTCCCCGCTTTCAACCCGCGCTTACGAATCCCTGCTGGCGTGGTATTTCGTCTCGATCTGGGGTTCGGGATTCATCGCCACCAAAATCGGCCTGCAGCATGCGGCGCCATTCACCTTTCTGTCATTGCGCTTCGCTTTCGGCCTGCTGTGCCTGATCCCGATTGTGCTGCTGGTCAAACCGCGCTGGCCACAGAGCCGCGGCGAATGGGGCCACATCATCGTTGCCGGACTGCTGATGCATGCCGTGCACCTCGGCGGCAGTCATTACACCCAGTACCTTGGCATGTCCGCCGGCATCACCGCGGTGCTGCTGTCGATACAGCCGCTGCTGACTGCGGTCATCGCCGGGCGCTGGATGGGGGAACGCCTGCGTCCAAGCCAATGGCTGGGCATCGCCATCGGGCTCGCCGGGGTGACCCTGATTGTCTGGCACAAGATCGATGTGCGTGAAGCCACGCTGGGGGCACTGATCGCCGTGACCATTTCACTGGCTGGGGTTACTGCGGGCACCCTCTACCAGCGCGTCTACTGCCCCGTCGTCGACCTTCGTGCAGCCGCCCTGATCCAGTTTGCCGGCAACGTCATCGTGCTCGCGCCACTGGCCTGGCTGGTGGAAGGGGGCATCGTACGCTGGTCATGGACGCTCGCCGGCGCCATCGTGTTCCTCGTCATCGGCGCCTCGATTCTTGCCGTCAATGCGCTGCATACACTGATGCGGCGCGGCCAGGCCACTCGGGTCACCAGCCTGATTTACCTGACACCGATTTTCGCTGTGGCGCTGGAGCTGGCGATATTCGGCGTGGTGCCAACTGCATTGTCTCTGGCCGGCATCGCCATCACCTGTCTCGGCGTCGCGCTGGTGTCAGCGCAGCCTCGCCCGTCGGTCAAAAACACCTGATGGCCATTTACCGCATCCTGCTGCTGACCGTATTGCTGCACCTGGCATTTGCCGGCTCACGCGTCACGCTATCTTTGTTTGCGCTGCATCTGCAGGCATCGACCCTCACGGTGGGCGTGTTGATTTCGCTGCTGGCCGCCGTACCTTTGCTGTTTTCCGTCGGCTGGGGGCGGACCATCGACCGCATCGGTGTGCAGAAACCGCTGTTGATCGGCGCCGGCGCCGTGATCGCCGCGCTGTTGCTGGCCGTCGCAGTTCCGCGCATCGAGACCCTGTTCATCGTCAGCGCGGTCACGGGCAGCGGTTTCATGCTGGTGCATATCTGCGTCAACCAGGCCGTGGGCCTGCTGGGCGCCCCCGAGCAACGCGCACGCAATTTCAGCCTGCTCGCACTGGCATTCTCGACCTCGGGATTCCTCGGCCCGATGATTTCCGGTTTTGCCATCGATCTGATCGGCCACCGCCTGACCTTCCTGTTGCTGGGCGGCAGCGTGGTGTCCGCCATCATTCTGCTCATCATGCAGCCCATCCGCCTGCCGGCCCATCCGCCTCCCGCCCATGGTGCGCCACGCAAACGCATGGCTGATCTGTTCCGCATCCCCGGCCTGCGCCGGGCCTTTGTCGCCAGCGCGACCCTGTCGATGGCCTGGGACCTGTTCACGTTCGTGACACCCATCCATGGCACGCGACTCGGCCTGTCGGCATCCACCATCGGATTGATCCTCGGCGCCTTCGGCG
The DNA here is from genome assembly GCA_964606765.1 of uncultured Bordetella sp. Classification (GTDB taxonomy): domain Bacteria; phylum Pseudomonadota; class Gammaproteobacteria; order Burkholderiales; family SG8-41. The sequence goes on from CAZSIR010000029.1 coordinate 11,530, forward strand.
GCGCGATTTTCCTGGTGCGCATCCTGCTGCCGCTGCTGGTGCACAGGGTCAGCGAATGGCCGCTGGTGATCGGCGGCATGCTCGCCACCGGCGCCGCGCTGGCGGTGTTCCCGCTGATCGGTCAGGTACCGCTGCTGATGGTGGTGGCCTTCATCACCGGATTGGCCATCGGCGGCACCCAGCCGATGATCATGGCGCTGCTCTACAACGCCGCGCCGCCGGGACGCGGCGGAGAGGTGGTGGGCGTGCGCACCTTCCTGCTCAATCTGACGCAGTCGGGCATCCCCCTGCTGTTCGGTCTGCTCGGTGCGACGCTGGGCATGACACCGGTGTTCTGGGCCATGGCCGCAGCACTGCTGATCGGCGGCGCCTATGTCAGCAAAAGATAGCAACGGCAGAAATGCGGCCGGAACCCAGGGAAGCGCCGCACAAAACAAACGGGGCGCCGTAGCGCCCCGTATCAGTCCTGCCTTGCGGGCAGATTATTTCAGGTGCTTGTTGACCAGCTTGGTCATTTCGAACATCGACACCTGTTTTTTGCCGCCGAAAACTTCTTTCAGTTTCTCGTCGGCATTGATGTTGCGGCGGTTCTTGCTGTCCTGCAGGCCGTGTTTCTTGATGTAGGCCCAGATTTTCTTGGTGACTTCGGTACGCGGCATCGCGCCGTTGCCGATCACCGCACCGAGCGCTGCGCTCGGCTGCATGGGCTTCATGAATGCAGCATTGGGCTTGCGCTTGGCACCGCTTTTCTTTTTCTTTGCAGCGGGTTTCTTGGTAGCTTTTTTCTTTGCAGCCATCGAGTGTTCTCCCGTGTAGGTCCGGATTGGATCAGTTGGTCAGGTTAGTCTGGTTTGCCGTGATAGCGCACGGTGTCGAGAGGATGCCGAGGGAAAACGCCTTTGTCAATGTTTGCCAGAGGGAAAATAAGAGGGTACAGCAGGGGCGGCAAGCGGCATGTACGAACAGGCACCCCCGCCGGAACATGCGTCGTTTGTATGTCCGGCCAACTCGCAGCACAATAGCGCCTCCCTCATCGCCGTGTCCGGGAGCTTGCCAACGGCGCAAGAGCAGAAACAAATCAATGACCTAAACGGGGAACTTGAATTGTGTATCTGCAACATTCGTGATCAATGCCTGGACAGCGGGGCGTCGCCGCACGGTGACGCCATGGCTGATTCCGGCATTTGACCCGCGCCCGATGGCCAGACAGCTCAAGCTTTTCGAAGCCGGCGCGCGCGCCGATATGGAACAGCCGCAAATTGTGCCCGCGCCAGCAGCACAGGCGGTTCGCGACCTGGCGCGGCAACTGCCGCTGGGTCTGCGGCTGGGCACGTCTTCATGGCATTTTCCGGGCTGGCGCGGACTGGTATGGGCCGACACCGCGAACCCGGGCGATCTGTCGCGCCACGGATTGACGGCTTATGCACAGCATCCGCTGTTCAGCGCGGTATGCATCGATCACCCGGTTAATGCGCCGCTGAGCGCACGACAGTACGGCACTTATGCCCGGCAGGTCCCTGCCGGATTTCGCTTCGTAGTCATGGCCCCCGTTCAACTGACTTGGCCGAGAATTTATGGCGCGGACAGTGTCCGGGGCAAAACCAACCCTCTTTTCCTCGACGCCGCTCATGCGACCGAACAATTCATTGCACCCGTGCGTGAAGGACTGGGCGCAACGGCGGGGCCGCTGATATTCCAGTTTCCACCCCTGGGACGCACGCTGACGCGGGCGCCGGAGCGTTTTATCGGGCAACTGCAGGAATTCCTCGGCCGCCTGCCGCATGGGCCACTTTACGCCGTTGAAATGCGTGACGACCGCATCATCACCCGGCGCTTTTTTGCCGCATTGAGGGAAGCGGGCGCCCGCTATTGCGTCAACATCCATCCGCGGATGCCGCCGTTGGCCGCCCAGGCCGCAGCCATGTCCGGGTTCGGGTCCGGACCACTGGTATTACGCTGGAATCTGCATGCGGGCTACAGTCATGCGGAGGCCAAAACGCGCTTTACGCCCTATGACCGGCTGGTTGATGAAGACAGCGCGACGCGTGAATCCATCGCCCGCCTGTGCACCGCCACGTTGAGCGCCGGTCACGAATGCACCCTCATCGCCAACAACAAGGCCGAGGGTTCCGCACCGCTGACCCTGATCAAGCTGGCGCAGGCAATTGTCCTGGCCGCCCGGCAACGGCGTCAGGCCGTTGAAACGTGACAAATCTCACGGTTACGCAAGCGGATTAATCCGCTTTGCGGTGATAGCCGGTCACCCGCTCCACCTCGTTGCGTGAGCCAAGAATCACGCCGACGCGCTGATGCAGTCGGGTGGGCTTCACATCCAGTATCCGTTCCTGCCCGTTGGTCGCGGCACCGCCCGCCTGTTCAACGATAAACGCCATCGGATTGGCTTCGTACATCAGCCGCAGGCGGCCTTCCTTGTGCTTGGCATCCTGCGGATACATGAAAATGCCGCCGCGCGACAGGATGCGGTAAACGTCCGCAACCATCGACGCCACCCAGCGCATGTTGTAGTCCTTGCCCAGCGGGCCGCCCTTTCCGGCAAGGCATTCTTCGATATAGCGTTTTACCGGCTCGCCCCAATTGCGCATGTTCGACATGTTGATCGCGAATTCGGCGGTGTCCGCGGGAATTTCGATTTTCGGCTCGGTCAGCACCCAGCTGCCGAGGTCGCGGTCCAGTGTGAAGCCGACGACGCCATTGCCCACGGTCAGCACCAGGATGGTGGACGGTCCATACACCGCAAAACCGGCGGCCACCTGGCGCGAACCCGGCTGCAGGAAAGCCGATTCGTCGGGCTCGCAACCTTCAGCACAGCGCAGCACCGAAAAAATCGTGCCGATCGAAACGTTGACGTCGATGTTCGATGAGCCGTCCAGCGGATCCATCAGCAGCAAAAACTCGCCGCGCGGATAACGGTTGGGAATCTGGTGTGGGTGCTCCATTTCCTCCGAGGCCATGGCCGCAAGATGGCCGCCCCATTCGTTGGCCTCGAGCAGCACCTCGTTGGAAATCACGTCGAGCTTTTTCTGCGCTTCACCCTGCACATTGTCGGTGCCCGCACCGCCGAGTATGCCGGTCAGCGCACCTTTGCTGACCGCATTGCTGATCGATTTGCAGGCGCGCGCGACCACTTCGACGAGCAGGCGCAGTTCCGCCGAAACCACGCCCTTTTCCCGCTGTTGTTCAACCAGATACTGCGTGAGTGTAATGCGCCGCATGTTTTCTCCACTAATAGGCAACCACCCGGCGGTCCGGGATCGGGACTGCGATTATCCGATATACTGGTTTTTACCGGGAGACTCAGACGATGTGCATGATTTTCAAAGATTATTTCAGGCGGATTGTGCTGCTGCTGGCATTGCTGCTGCCGATGCTGGCGCCGGCGCAGACCGACAAATCCGCCGCGGCGGCGAAATCGAGCACCGCCATCGCCACTTTCGGCGGCGGGTGTTTCTGGTGCGTCGAGGAGTTCTTCGACAAGGTGCCCGGCGTTGTGTCGACCACTTCGGGATACATGGGCGGGCGCACCAAAAACCCGACTTACCAGCAGGTATCTTCAGGCGCCACAGGGCACAACGAGGTGGTGCAGGTGGTCTACGATCCGGCGAAAGTCAGTTACGCGCAGTTGCTGGACACCTTCTGGCGCAACATCGATCCGACGCAGGTCAACGCCCAGTTCTGCGATCAGGGCACCCAGTACCGCAGCGAAATTTTTTACCATGACGATGAGCAGCGCAAGGCTGCGGAAGCCTCCAGGGAAAAGCTCGCCAAAGACAAACCGTTCAGCGGTGACATCAAGACCCTGATCACCCGCGCCGGCGAGTTCTATGCCGCGGAAGACTACCACCAGGACTATTACCGCAAGAATCCGATCCGCTACAACTACTACAAGAACGGCTGCGGGCGTCCGGCGCGGCTGAAGGAACTGTGGAAAACGTCGTGACACGGCCGCGATGCACAAGCGCCTGCTGCTGATCGGCGGCGGGCACAGTCATGTTGAAGTCATCCGCCGGCTGGGAGTTTCCCCCGCACCCGGCATCGCCGTAACGCTGGTCAGCCCCGACCGCCACACCGCCTACTCGGGCATGCTCCCCGGGCATATCGCCGGACATTACAGCCACGCCGAATGCCATATCGATCTGGCGGCGCTGTGCAATGCCGCAGGCGTTGTCCGCAAGCAATCCGCCGTCGCCGCGCTTGATCTGCGGCGCCGTGTCGCCAGCTGCGTTGATGGTTCTGAACTGGCCTTCGACGTGGTCGCCGTCGACAGTGGTTCGACACCCGTCGTCTCCGGCATTCCCGGCGCAGACCGGCATGGCATTGCGATCAAGCCGGTGCCGGCATTTCTGGAATATTGGCAATCATTGCGCAGCGCCAGCCGCCCGGCGCTTGCCGATCCGCACGTCGTCGTGGTCGGCGCCGGGGCCGGCGGCATCGAAATCCTGCTTGCCATGCAGCACCGCATACGCACTGACGGCGGTCGCGCGCGTTTCACCCTGGTCAGCGACGGCCCCAGCCTGCTGCCCGCCTATCCCGCAGGCGTGCAAAACCGCTTTGGAAAAATATTGCAGGCGCGCGGCGTCTCCCTGCTGCTTGATGCGCCGGTGGCCGGCGCCGATGCGGACGGACTGTATCTGCGCGATGGCAGATTCATCGCCTGCAATCACGTTCTCTGGGTCACCGGCGCCGCGGCGCCGGCCTGGCCGCGGGCCTGCGGACTGCAGACCGATGCCGCGGGTTTCATCGCCGTCAACAGGCACCTGCAATCACCGTCGCACGGGTTTGTCTTCGCCGCAGGGGACATTGCAAGCATGCTCGAGACGCCGCGGCCGAAATCCGGCGTGCATGCCGTGCGTCAAGGTCCGCTGCTGAAGGAAAATCTGCTGCGCGCGCTGCGGGGAGACCGTTTGCTGGCATACCGGCCGCAGCGCCTGGCGCTGGCCCTGATCAGCAGCGGAGACCGCCATGCCGTGGCGGCTTACGGGCCGTTTGCGTTCAGCGGCGCATGGGTCTGGCATTGGAAAAACCGCATCGACTCTGCGTTCATGCGTCGCTACAACACGACACTCGAGGCCCGGGCGTAAGACTGGGGAAAGTTCGCGTAAGTCCGGCGAAAGACCGTGTCAGCAAATCGAAAGCATGGACACGCATCCTGCAGATGTCGGACCAACCGACTTCCCCCATCCATCAGGAGTTACATCATGCGCAAACTGATTCAGGCACTGGCTCTCGGCAGCGTACTCGCACTGTCTTTCCACAACGTTTATGCAGAAGGCGAGGAGAAGGAAGAGAAAAAAGCCGACTACTCGCAAAGCAAAGTGGTTTATGAAGGCGATGAACAGAAGGAAGAGCAGAAGTAACGCCGGCGCCTGTCTGCCGCTTCACGGACAGGATGCAGGGCGCGGAATGTCACGGCATGTCCGCCGCGACATTCCGCGCACGGCGCACGTGGAATTACATAAGTATTTGATTTAATTGAATTATTTCAAACGACGCTAACGCGGGCAAACTTGCGCTTGCCGACCTGCAGCACCACGCTGGTCCCGCGCGCCAGCTTCAATGACTTGTCGCTGATTTTTTCACCGTCCATTTTGACGCCGCCCTGCGCCAGCATGCGCAGCGCATCCGAAGTGCTCGGCGTCAGGCCGGCCTGCTTCAGCACCACGGCGATCGCCAGGCCATCAGCTTCAGCACTGAGCCTGACCTCGGGAAGATCCTGCGGAATTTCATGCTGCTTGAAACGCGCCTCGAAATCAGCAAGGGCATTGCGCGCGGCTTCTGCGCCATGGAAACGGCCAACGATTTCCTGGGCGAACGCGACCTTGATGTCGCGCGGATTGCGTCCTGCGGAAACCTCGCTGCGCCACTGCTTGAGGGTTTCCAGGGACTCGAAGGACAGCAGTTCGATGTAACGCCACATCAGTTCATCCGATACCGACATCAGCTTGCCGAAAATTTCATTGGGCGCCTCCTGGATGCCGACGTAGTTGCCCAGCGATTTCGACATCTTGTTGACGCCATCGAGTCCCTCGAGCAGGGGCATGGTGAGTATGCATTGCGGCGGCTGGCCGTGGTGTTTCTGCAGCTCGCGCCCCATCAGCAGGTTGAATTTCTGGTCGGTGCCGCCGAGCTCGACATCGGCCTTCAGCGCCACGGAATCGTAGCCCTGCACCAGCGGATAAAGAAATTCGTGGATGGCGATCGGCTGGTTGCCGCGGTAACGCTTGGAAAAATCATCGCGCTCCAGCATGCGCGCGACGGTGTGCGAGGCCGCCAGTTTGATCATGTCGACCGCGCTCATGCGGTCCATCCAGGTCGAGTTGAACACCACCTCGGTGCGCTCGCGGTCAAGTATGCGGAACACCTGTTCGGTGTAGGACTTCGCATTCAGCACCACTTCCTCGCGTGTCAGCGGCGGGCGGGTCGCATTTTTTCCGGTCGGGTCGCCGATCATGCCGGTGAAATCGCCGATCAGGAACAATACATGGTGGCCCAGCTCCTGGAATTGCCGCAGCTTGTTGATCAGCACGGTATGGCCGAGATGCAGGTCCGGCGCCGTGGGATCGAAACCGGCCTTGATGCGCAAGGGCCTGCCACTGCCCAATTTTTCACGAAGCTCGGCCTCAAGCAGCAGTTCGTCGCACCCACGACGGATGATTTCAAGCTGGCTGTCGATATTGGTCATGGATTTTTACGCTTGATCCTGCAAAAACGGGTTTTCCCGTCTCCGGGATTCTGCTAAGCTCGCGACTGAAAAACGCCTGTAAATCCTTGAAAATCCTGAAGGAAGCGCAACAAAACATGCTGTCCGCGCGATTCGCGATTCTAGCGCAAAAACTTTCCGGCTGGCTTCAAAGCCATGCGGTGCGCCGCGTGTTGCTGATGCTGGTACTGCCGTTTGTCGGCGTGATGGCCGCGTTCGGCATTGCGCCGGATACCGTCACCGACACCATCGAGCGCAAAAATATCGTCGAGGAACTGGCATTGCCGTCCGTTGCCGCCGCCGACCGATCCGGCGAAACCTACTGGCATGAAACGCGCATTGAACGCGGCGACACCATTGCCTCCATACTGCAGCGGCTGCAGATTGATGAAGCCGGATCCGCCCTGCTGCTGCAGCACACCCGCGAAGCCAGGGCGCTGTACCGCCTGATTCCGGGCCGCACGGTGCGCGCCCTGACCACAGCCGACGGACGTTTGCTCGCGCTGCGCTACCTGAACGGCACGCAGCTGCTGAAAATCGACCAGAACGGCAACGACCTGTTGAAGGTCTGGGAAGGCCCCGCCGACGTCGAAACCCGGGTGCAGATGAGTTCCGGAGAAATTTCATCCTCGCTGTTTGCCGCGACCGACGCCGCCGGCATTTCGGATGCCATCGCGGTGCAGATTGCGGATGTATTCTCCACCGACATCGACTTTCATCGTGATTTGCGCCGCGGCGACCGTTTCGCGGCGATTTATGAAGTGCAGTACCACCAGGGCGAACCGGTGAAGTCGAATCGCCTGCTGGCCGCCGAATTCACCAATCAGGGAAAAACATTCCATGCCGTGTGGTTCCAGAACCCCGAGGGCGAGGGCGGGTATTACACGCTGGAAGGCAAAAACATCCGCAAAGCCTTCCTGCGTTCGCCGCTGGAGTTCTCGCGCATCAGTTCCGGCTTTACGCGCGCCCGTTTCCATCCGGTGCTGAAAACCTGGCGGGCCCACACCGGGGTCGATTACGCGGCACCGACCGGCACACGCGTCAAGGCCACCAGCGGCGGCGTTGTCGAATTCGCCGGACGGCAGGGCGGTTACGGCAACCTGGTCGTGCTCCGTCACCAATCGAAATTCACGACCTGGTACGGTCATCTGTCCGGCTTTGCCTCCGGAATACACAGAGGCAAGCGGGTCTCCCAGGGCGACATCATCGGCTATGTCGGCAGCACCGGTCTCGCCACCGGCCCCCATCTGCACTATGAATTCCGCATCAACAACGCCCATCAGGACCCGTTGCGCGTCGCAATGCCGCCAGCGCCACCGCTTGCCCCGCAGTACCGTGCCGCATTCAACGAAGTCGCGCGTCCGATGAGCGATCGCCTTGCACTGCTGAGGCAGACAGCCCCGGCTGGCCAGTAAAGCCCGCGTGATGCCCGGTCTGTATATCGGGTTGATGTCCGGCACCAGCATGGACGGCATTGATGCCGTGCTGCTCGACCTCGCCGGCCCACCCCGACTGCTCCAGCACAGCCACCAGCCTTTTTCACCGCAATTACGGGCAACACTGCTCGCGCTGAATGAATCAGGCGCGGATGAGCTGCATCGGGCGGCAATGGCAGCCAACGCGCTGGCCCTGGGCTACTCCACGGCAGTACGCACGCTGCTGTCCCGGGCACGAACAAACCATGACCAGATTGCCGCCATCGGCTGCCACGGCCAGACCGTGCGTCATCATCCGGAATCCGGTTACACCATACAGCTGGTCAACGCCGCGCTGCTCGCCGAACTGTCAGGCATCTGCGTCGTTTGCGATTTCCGCAACCGTGACATTGCCGCCGGCGGCGAAGGCGCGCCGCTGGTGCCCGCCTTCCATCACGCCATGTTCGCGCACCCGCAGAAGTCGCGGGCCATCGTCAACATTGGCGGCATCGCCAATATCACCAGCCTGCCGGCACAGGGTGAGGTCATCGGCTTCGATTGCGGTCCCGGGAATGTGCTGATGGACGGCTGGATCATGGCGCACCAGAATGTCAGCTACGACCCGGGCGGTGCATGGGCGGCACAGGGCGCCGTGTTGCCGGAGCTGCTCGAGCGCCTGCTGACCCATGAGTTTTTCGAACGCCGCCCGCCTAAAAGCACCGGCCGCGACTTGTTCAACCTGAAGAATCTTGAGGCTGCCCTGGCCGGCGGCGAGCGCCCGGTCGACGTGCAGGCCACGCTGTGCGAGCTGACTGCAGCCTCCATCACCCGCGCTTTGTCTGCGCACTGCCCCGCAGCCAATGAGATTTATCTGTGCGGCGGCGGCGCCCGCAATGATGCACTGCTAAAACGCATCGTTGCACTGCTGCCGGGTAAACGCACAGCGCTCTGCGATGAACTGGGCATTGCCGCCGAGATGGTGGAAGCAGCCGCATTTGCCTGGCTGGCGCAACGCGCATTGGCTGGCAAACCCGGCAACCTGCCTTCGGTCACAGGGGCGCGCGGGCCGCGTGTACTGGGTGCGATTTATCCTGCCTGAATGATGCCCGGCCGAAAAAACGGGGGCTTCAGCCCCCGTTTGATTTTCCGAGAACTCAGGTCTCAGGCCGAGAACGACGAACCGCAGCCGCAGGTCGAAGTGGCGTTGGGATTCTTGATCACAAACTGCGCACCCTCGACGTTTTCCTGGTAGTCGATCTCCGCACCGGTGAGGTACTGCAGGCTCATCGGATCCACCAGCAGGGTGACGCCGCCTTTTTGCAGCGAAGTATCATCTTCATTGACGGCTTCATCGAAGGTGAATCCGTACTGGAAACCAGAACAGCCGCCACCGGTGACGAACACCCGCAGCTTGAGCCCGGGATTGCCTTCCTCCTCGATCAACTGCCGCACCTTGGCAGCGGCATTCTCGGTGAAGACCAGCGGGTCCGGCATCATTTCCACAACTGCATTCATCTTCTGCTCCTGGTTCAGGATTGCTTACGGGGCCATTATAGCCCCGCGGTCATTCCGCGGCAGCCGGCTTGAATTTCACCACTTTGTCGGCCTTGGCATCGTCCTGATAGACCAGACGACCCTGCACGACTGCGCCCAGCTGCATTTCCAGCGTCCGGTAATACACATCCCCTGTGACATTGGCCTTGCCCTGCAGTTCAACATAATCCGCGGCATGCACCGGGCCGACCACCGTGCCGTTGATCACCACATGGGAGACGCGGATTTCACCTTCTATGCGCGCCGCTTCCGACAACACCAGCGTGCCGGGCTTGCCTTCAGCCGAGGTGACATTGCCGTGAACGTGGCCGTCAACGCGCAAGCCGCCGTCAAAGGTCAGATCACCCTTGATAGTCGTGCCGGCGCCGATCAGGCAATCAATGCGGTTCTGGGGTTTGCTGGGCTTATTACCGAACATGATGCCTCCTGCTATGAAATCGTGACGTTGTGGGTCAGCTTTGGCGCTTCGGCGTTGCCTTCAAATACCCGCACCTGCAGACCCTTGACCACGGCATCGGGGGCGATCCGGAACATGCCCTCGACCCGCTGAAACAGCTTGAAACTGACCTGATATTCCCGCGATGCCTCCTTCAAATCCTGCGGCAGCATCAGAACTACTTTACGGCCATCCTGTTGCAGATTCAATACGAATTGCAAGCGACCATTGAATTCCTTGGCCCGCTCCCCAGTCTGCACCAGCAACAACTGGTAACGGTACTCGCCCGGCACTGTTTCCGGCATCAGGCGGAAGCGGTTGACGCTGACGGCGCCTTCCTTGCCGGTGGCCGTCAAGGACTGGAAAAATGCAAGGTCTTCCTTCAGCGTCGCGTTTTCCTGCGCCAGCGCCTTGACCTGCCGTGCAAGGTCGCCATAAGTCGCGCGTTCAATCTGCAACTGGCGTTCCGCCGCAGCAGTCTTGGCGTTCAGTTCGGCAAGTTCCGCCTGCTGCAGGCGCACGGTTTCATCCAGTTGCGCGCGCAGCCGTTTGGCCTCCCCCTGGCGGAATCCGGCATATTCAAGACCGAAGTCGTAGGTAAACCAGGCTACGGCGGCAACCAGTATTCCGCCGGCCGCCACACCGCACCATCTCCAGTACCAGGGCATGTGCGGACGCACGGAAAGCCGTGGCGCATCAATGCCAAAACGGCGCACGAGATTTTTGAGCGTGCGCCTCATGCGATCAGGGCAGCAAAGCCACCTGGGTGAGGCCGGTATCCTCGGCCAGCCCGAACAGGATGTTCATGTTCTGAACCGCCTGGCCGGCGGCCCCCTTGACCAGGTTGTCGATCACCGACAGCACGACCACGGTGTCCCCGCCCTGCGGCTGATGCACGGCAATCCGGCAATGGTTCGCACCGCGCACCGAACGTGTCTCGGGATGACTGCCTGCAGGCATGACGTCGACGAAGGTTTCGCCGGCATAACGCTTTTCATACAGCGCCTGCAGATCAGGGGCCGTCACCGGCTTGGTCAGCCGGGCGTACAGCGTGGCATGGATGCCGCGGATCATCGGCGTCAGGTGCGGCACAAACACCAGTCCCACCGGATGACCCGCGACACGTGTCAGGCCCTGCGCGATTTCCGGCTGGTGGCGATGCCCGCCCACGCCGTAGGCCTTGAAATTGTCCGCGGCTTCGGCATGCAGGATATGCGTCTCGGCCTTGCGTCCGGCGCCGGATACACCCGACTTGGCATCCGCAATCAGATGCGCGTCATCAACACAGCCGGCTTCAATCAGCGGCAGGAATCCCAGCTGCACCGCCGTCGGATAACACCCTGGATTGGCAATCACGCGCGCTTTTTTGATTTCAGCCCGGTTGATTTCGGGCAAGGCATACACCGCCTCGGCCACCAGCTCCGGACAGGCATGTTTCATCTTGTAATACTGTTCCCAGACCGCCACGTCCCGGATGCGGAAGTCGGCCGCCAGGTCGATCACCTTCACCCCGGCATCGACCAGCGCGCGCGCTTCCTGCATCGCCACGCCGTTGGGTGTCGCAAAAAACACCACATCGCATTGGTCCAGTCCCGATGCAGCCGGCTCGCTGAAACGCAGGCTGACCCGGCCGCGCAGATTCGGAAACATCTCGGCCACCGGCATGCCGGCTTCCTTGCGCGAGGTAATCGCCCGCAACTCGCAATGTGGATGCTGAGCCAGCAAACGCAGCAGCTCGACCCCGGTGTAACCGGTGCCGCCAACAATTCCGACCTTGATGGTTTTCTGAGCCATGTCCCGCTTTCCCTGTCCGCCGACTTGTCGGCTGATAACGACACTTCCGCCAGAGACGACAAAGCCGCCCTTGGGCGGCTTTGTCCGATCACTGTTCTGCCAAAAATTAACGCTTGGAGAACTGCTTGCGCCGCCGCGCTTTGCGCAAACCGACTTTTTTACGCTCGACTTCTCGCGCGTCGCGCGTGACGAGACCGGCTTTGCGCAGCACCGGCTTCAACGCAGCGTCATAATCAATCAGTGCACGGGTGATGCCGTGACGCACTGCACCGGCCTGGCCGGATTCGCCGCCGCCGGTCACGTTGACCCTGATGTCAAAGGTATCCAGCTTTTCGATCAATGCTAACGGCTGGCGCACGACCATGCGGCCGGTTTCGCGCGAGAAAAACTCGTCGACAGGTTTGCCGTTGACGACGATGCTGCCCTTGCCGGGTTGCAGGTAAACACGGGCCACAGCGCTTTTGCGCCGGCCGGTACCGTAATTTTTTTCAACTGCCATGGTCTTGGGTCCTAGATTTCGAGGGTCTTGGGCTGTTGCGCGGTATGCGGGTGATCGGTACCCACATAAGCCTTCATCTTTTTCAGCATGGCATAACCAAGCGGGCCTTTGGGCAGCATCCCCTTCACCGCTTTTTCCAGCACACGCGCCGGAAACTTCTCCTGCATCTTTTCAAAGCTGGTGGTGTAGAGGCCGCCGGGGTAACCGCTGTGACGGTTGTAGAGCTTGTCCTTGGCCTTGTTGCCGGTCACGCGCAGCTTGTCGACATTGACGACGACAATAAAATCACCGGTGTCGATGTGGCGGGTGAACTCGGGCTTGTGTTTGCCGCGCAGGCGATGCGCGATTTCAGCGGCGAGCCGGCCCAGCACTTTGTCGGAGGCGTCGACCACGTACCAGTCGCGTTTGACGTCGCTCGGTTTGGCGGAATAGGTTTTCATGCTTGTTCCAGCGCGTTCTCGTGATTCAGGGAAACCGCGAATTCTATGGGAAATCAAGTGGATGTGTCAAACTTTAGGCACCCGCCCAATGCTGACCGCCAATGCCCCGCTTATAAAAATATATCATTAAAATCAATGGTCTATCCGCATGCTCTCATGGCAATTGACTAATGCTCTGGTCGCGTGGTTGATCCCCCCCGGGATACTCATTCTGCTGATGGCGGGAGGGCTGGCCTTGCGCCGGAAGCGCCGCCGCATCGGCAACGGCCTGATCGCGGGCGGCTTGGCGGCACTTTATTTGCTGTCCATGCCTCTGGTCTCCGATGCGCTGCTTTCGACGCTGGAAATGAGCTCAGCCCCCCCGAATGACGCTGGCGCCGCTGCAATCGTCGTGCTGGGTGGCGGAAAATCCCATGCCGCGCCGGAGTACGGCGGCGACACCCTACGCGCCGCGACACTGGTCCGGCTGCGTTACGCCGCTTATCTGCAACGCCGTACCGGGCTGCCGATACTGGTCAGCGGCGGCAGCCCGGAAGGCAGTGCGCAAAGCGAGGCGGAATTGATGCAGCGCACGCTGCAGAGCGAATTTTCCGCATCGGTGCGTTGGGTCGAAGGCGGCTCCGCCAATACGCTGGAAAATGCCCGCCTGAGTCACCGCATGCTGGCCGCGGAGAACATCCGTGACATTCTCCTCGTCACCCACGCCTGGCACATGCCGCGGGCACAACTCGTTTTCCAGGCAGCAGGATTCACGGTCACGCCGGCGGCAACCGCCTATTCCACGCGTTTCCGGCTGACCATCCTCGACTTTCTGCCGAATGCACTGGCACTGCGCGACAGCGCCCTGTTTTTCCACGAAATCACCGGCATAGTCTGGTATCGTTTGCGCCTTCAGTTTTTACCGGCCTAATGCGCGGGGGCAAGCATGAAAGCACGCATCAAATGGATTGAAAACGTCAGTTTTGTCGCGGAATCAGGCAGCGGCCATGCCATCGTGATTGACGGCGCGCCGGAAGGCGGTGGTCGCGATCTCGGGCCGCGGCCGATGGAAGTGGTGCTGATGGGCACCGGCGGCTGCACCGCCTATGACGTG
>CAZSIR010000030.1:0-6431 GCA_964606765.1 uncultured Bordetella sp.
GCATTGCTGCTGGGTGAAGTCATCGACAAACACGGTCAGCGCCGCGACATCGCGTTCAAGGGTTCGGGCCGCACGCCCTTTTCGCGTGGTGGTGATGGCAAGGCCGCGCTGGGGCCGGTGCTGCGCGAATACATCATCGGCGAGGCGATGCATGCGCTGGGCATTCCGACCACGCGCGCGCTGGCGGCGGTGACCACCGGTGAATTCGTGCGCCGCGAACGCAATCTGCCGGGGGCTGTGCTGACGCGAGTTGCGGCCAGCCATATCCGCGTCGGCACCTTCCAGTTCGTCACGGTGCGCGGCGACATGCCGCTGCTGAAAAAACTCGCTGATTACACCATCAACCGCCATTACCCGGAATTGCAGGGGCAGGCTGATCCCTATCTCGGCTTGCTGAAGGCGGTGAGCGAACGGCAGGCGGCGCTGATCGCGCAATGGATGAATGTCGGCTTCATCCACGGTGTGATGAACACTGACAACATGACCCTGTCCAGCGAAACCATTGATTACGGCCCCTGTGCGTTCATGGATCACTACAACCCGGCGACGGTGTTCAGTTCGATCGACGAGCAGGGGCGTTATGCCTATGCCAACCAGCCGCCGATTGCCAACTGGAATCTGTCGCGGCTGGCGGAGGCCTTGCTGCCGCTGCTGGGCGATGATCAGGACAAGGCCGTGGCACAGGCGATGGAGGTGCTGGAAGCATTTCAGTCGCGTTACCAGCATTACTGGCTGCAGGGCATGCGCAAAAAGCTGGGGCTAGCGCGTGAGGATGCGGATGATTTCGTGCTGGCCACGGATTTCCTCAAGACCATGGAAGGGCAAGAAGTGGATTTCACCCAGGCCTTCCGCCGGCTCGCGGATGTGGCCGAGGGCAAGGGGGATTACAGCGAGATCGGCCTGCACAGGCTGTACGCGGATGATGCGGCATTGCGGGGCTGGCTGCCGCGCTGGCGCGTGCGTCTTGGGGTCGAATCGGCCGGTCCGGAGCAGCGCGCGCAGGCAATGCGCGCGGTGAATCCCATCTACATTCCGCGCAACCACAAGGTCGAGGAGGCACTGGCAGCGGCCGTGGATCTCGGCGACTACGCGCCGTTTGAGCGGCTGTTGACGGTATTGCAGCGGCCGTTTGCGGAGCAAATGGAATTCGCGGCCTATGCGCACCCGGCGCCCGCCGGCGAATCCGCCGGCTACCAGACTTTCTGCGGTACCTGAGTCGCGCGCTTTTCAAATTCCGCGATGGCGTGATCGAGATCGCGGTATTCCCCGCAGTCGGCGCGGCACAGGCGTTCCAGTTCGCGCAGGTGTTCCCTCGCTTTGGCCACATTGCCCTGCATCAGCCAGGCTTCGCCGATGTATTCATGCGCGCCGCGGTGTGACGGATCAAGTTCGAGCGCGCGGTGGTAATTCGGAAAGGAACGCTCGAGATTGCCGGTCTTGCGGTAGGCATACCCCAGCAGGTTGAAAATATCGGCGCTGCGCGGATGTTTTTTCGCTGCAAGTTCGAGTCGGTTGATCGCGTTCTGCCAGTCTTCTTTTTTCACCGCAGCGAAGCCGGCATCAAAATCCGCATCGCCGACCGGCGCTGCGTCCGCGGGTTCGTTGTAGATGGCACAGGCCTGCGGTGTGTATGCCGGAAGTGCCAGGCCCAGCAAGACCAGCAGAATGATGGAGAGCCGCTGCCGCATGTTTTCTTCTGCCCCGGGTATTTATATAAGTATTTGATTTTATTAATATTTTATGCCGCGTCTGCCGTATAGAGCTGCACCACCTTGCCGGCCTCGTCGTTCGCGGCTCTGGCCTGCGGCTCCCAGCGCACCAGTTCCATGCGCCCGTCCATGTACTCGACCACCGCGGTGCAGCTGTCCACCCAGTCGCCGCAGTTGATGTAGGTGACGCCCTCCACCTTGCGCAAGGCTGCGGTGTGGATGTGACCGCAGATCACGCCGTCGAGTCCGCGCTGCGCGGCGGTGTGCGCCACCGCGGTTTCGAAATCGCTGATGAAGCTCACGGCCTGCAGCACATTGCGCTTGGCGTAATCCGCCAGCGACCAGTGGCCGCTGACGCCGAGCTTGCGCCGCAGCCAGGACAGGCCGCGGTTGAGATGGATCAGGAAGCCGTAGGAAATGTCGCCCAGGACCGAGACCCAGCGGTGCAGCGCGGTGATCTGGTCGTACTCGTCGCCGTGCAGCAGCAGGAATTTTTTGCCGTCGGCGGTGGTGTGCACATGCTCCCGCAGCAGGTGCACGTCGCCGAAGTTGGAATCGACATGTTCGCGCAGCAGTTCGTCGTGGTTGCCGGGGATCAGCACGACGCGCGTGTCATGGCGCGCTTTTTTGAGGATTTTCTGCACCACGGTGTTGTGGCTGGCGGGCCAGTGCACGGAGCGGCTCATGGCCCAGAAGTCGATGATGTCGCCGATCAGGAACAGGTTCTCGCATTCATAGGCCTTGAGGAAGGCGAGCAGGTTGTCGGCCTGGCAGGCGCGGGTGCCGAGGTGGATGTCGGACAGGAACAGTGTGCGCACCCGGATTATTGCGGGGTCTTTGGGCAAAGTGTCTGATTAATGGTGGTTTTCATGCTGCGCAGAATAGTGCGTTTATGTTTCGCCAATATGACCATTAAAAGAGTGCGGCAGCGGGATATGGGGACGATTTCGCTACAATGGGCGCATGACAATTCCGTTGCTGACTGAACTGCCGTACCGCAGCGACAGCGCCGCCTTGTTCGAGGCGGTGGCGGACCGGCCGTGGGCGGTGTTCCTCGACAGCGGACTGCACCATCCGGGGCAGGCGCGTTACGACATCATTGCCGCCGAACCGCATGTGCGTCTGGTCACGCGCGGCGCACTGACCGAAGTCCATGCCGAGGTCACGGCGCTGTCGCGCGCCGATCCCTTTGAGCTGCTGCGCCGGCATGTTGCGATGGATGCGGACTGTCGAGGTGATCTGCCGTTCAGCGGCGGCGCCATCGGTTACTTCGGTTATGACCTTGCGCGGCGCATCGAGCGCCTGCCGGCGCGCGCACGCGATGCCGAGCGCATACCCGACATGGCCGTCGGCATTTACGACTGGGCGGTGGTGGTCGATCATTCCGAGCGCCGGGCCTGGCTCGCCGGTCAGGGACGCGACCCCGATACCGATCTCAAATGGAATGCGCTGGTGCGCCTGTTCAGCGACACCCCGCCCGAGCGCCGGCGCATACCGTTTCGCGTGACCTCGCCGGTGACCTCGAACCTGACGCCCCAGCATTACGGCCGCGCCTTTGACCGCGTGCTCGATTACATCAGCGCGGGTGACTGCTACCAGGTCAATCTGGCGCAGCGCTTTTCGGCGCAGGCGAGCGGCGACCCCTGGCTGGCCTACCAGCGCCTGCGGCTGATCAATCCGGCGCCCTATTCGGCCTATCTGTCGACGCCGTACGCGCAGATCCTGTCCGCTTCCCCGGAACGTTTCCTGCGCGTTGAAGACCGCCGGGTCGAAACCAAGCCGATCAAGGGCACGCGGCCGCGCGCCGGCCATCCCCGCCTCGATGCCGAGCGGATTGCCGAACTGCTGGCCAGTGAAAAAGACCGTGCGGAGAACCTGATGATCGTCGACCTGCTGCGCAATGACCTGTCGAAAAACTGCGAGCTGGGTACGGTGAAGGTCCCGAAGCTGTTTGACGTCGAAAGTTTTGCAACGGTGCACCACCTGGTCAGCACGGTGACCGGAAAACTCGCGCCGGGGCGCGATGCCATCGACCTGCTGCGCGGTGCTTTCCCCGGCGGTTCGATCACCGGTGCGCCGAAAGTGCGCGCGATGCAGATCATCGAGGAGCTTGAACCGCACCGCCGCGGTGTCTATTGCGGCGCCATCGGTTATGTCGGTTACGACGGCAGCATGGATACCAACATCGCGATCCGCACGCTGGTGCATTCACACGGCACGGTGCGCTTCTGGGCGGGCGGCGGCCTCGTCGCCGATTCGCAGCGCGATGCCGAATACCAGGAAACCTTCGACAAGGCGGCGGCCCTGCTCAGCCTGCTGCAGCAGAGCGCCGAAAGCGCCAGCGGCAGCGCCTGACCCGTCATCGCGCAGTCAGTCATCTTCCTGTAACCATCCGGTCTTAATGTGCTCGGCTTCCACACTCGGGAGCACACATGAGCCACAGCTACAGCGACGGGCGGACCCTCAATGATTCGTCGAACGCCACATTTGCACAAATCCTCGAAGCCCGGCTGTCGCGCCGCGGCCTGCTGAAAGGCGCGGCTGCGCTGGCGGTGGCCGGCAGCCTGCCGCTGTCCCTCGCCGGTTGCGCCACCGGGTTGAAGCGCGAAGGCAGGCTCGGTTTCAAGCCGGTTTCGGTGGCGGTTGCCGATGCCGTGCGCGTGCCCGAGGGTTATACCGCCAAGGCGTTTTATGCCTGGGGCGATCCGATCGGTCATCCTTCCGGTTCGCCGGCCTTCAAGCCCGATGCCGGCAACAGCGCCGATGAGCAGGCGCTGCAGGCGGGCATGCACCATGACGGCATCCATTATTTCCCGCTGCCTTACGGTTCCGACAATTCCAGCAACGGTCTGCTGGTGATGAACCACGAATACAGCGACGACGGCCTGCTGCATACCGACGGTCTCGACAACTGGAGCGCCGACAAGGTGCGCAAGGCGCAGAACGCGCATGGCTGTTCGGTGATCGAAGTGCGCGCCAGCGGCGGCCAGTGGGAGGTGGTGCGGCCTTCACCGTTTGCGCGGCGGGTGACTGCGCGCACGCCGATGAGGGTGGCCGGTCCTGCCGCGGGCAGCGCCGGCATGAAAACCGCGGCTGATCCGGCCGGCATGACGGTGCTCGGCACCTTCAACAACTGCGCCCACGGCTACACGCCCTGGGGCACCTACCTGACTTGCGAGGAAAACTGGGATACCTATTTCATCAACAGCGGCACGCTGACGGCGGACCAGCGGCGCAACGGCGTTTCGGCCAAGGGGCGTGGTTACCGCTGGAATGAATTCGACGAACGTTTCGACGCCGGCAAACATCCCAATGAACCCAACCGCCACGGCTGGGTGGTCGAATTCGATCCGTACAATCCGCAGTCGCAGCCGGTCAAGCGCACCGCCCTCGGGCGCTTCAGCCATGAGGGCGCCTGCGTGGTCAGCGCCAAAGACGGACGCGCCGTGGTGTATCTGGGCGACGACCGGGTTTTTGAGTACATCTACAAATTCGTTTCGCGTGATGCCTGGAACCGCGGCGATCGCAATGCCAACAGTGGCATCCTTGACCACGGCACGCTGTATGTCGCGAAGTTCCATGACGATGGCACGGGCGAGTGGATCGAACTGACGCAGGGCAAGGGCAATCTGACGGCGGCCGCCGGATTTGCCGACCAGGCTGACGTGCTGATCCGCACCCGCGCCGCCGCCGATGCGGTGGGTGCAACCAAGATGGACCGGCCGGAATGGATTGCCGTGCATCCGGCGACCCAAGAGGTCTACTGCACGCTGACCAACAACAGCAACCGTGGCGGCAAGGACAGGGCGGCGCCGGACCGCGCCAACCCGCGCGTGAACAATGTGTTCGGCCAGATCATCCGCTGGCGCGAGGCGGGCAATGACCCCGCAGGCATGAAATTCGAGTGGGACCTGTTCGCGATTGCCGGCGACCCGCAGCATCCCGATGCGGCGCGCCGCGGCAACATCAAGGGTGATGCCTTCGGCAGTCCTGACGGTCTGTGGTTCGATGACGGCGGTTTGCTGTGGATACAGACCGATGTCTCGACCAGCACGCTGAACAAGGGTCATTACGAGCGCCTCGGCAACAACATGATGCTTGCGGCCGACATCAGCACCGGGGAAGTCCGCCGTTTCCTCACCGGTCCCAACGGCTGCGAAATCACCGGGGTCATCACCACGCCCGACGGCAAAACCATGTTCGTCAATATCCAGCATCCGGGTGAAACCTCATCGGAGCGCAATGATCCGAAAAATCCGAAGGCGGTCAGTGCCTGGCCCGATGGTCCCTCCGGCGGCCGGCCGCGCTCGGCAACCATTGTCATTCGCAAGAACGACGGCGGTGTGATCGGTAGCTGAGCATTTTTCTGTTTTATGCCATCATCGCGCTACCGGCAAAAGGAGCGCGATGATGGTTGTCCAGGAACTGACGCAGCACAACTTTGAGAGCACGGTCACCGGCACCAAAATGGTGATCATCGATTTCCGGGCGCCGTGGTGCGGGCGCGCGCTGCGACCCGTTAGCCGCAGGCCCGCTTGCGGGAGCAGCGCAGCCGGGGCCGCAAGTACATCACTGGACAGGAGCTGAGATCATGGCGGTCCAGGAACTGACGCAGCATAATTTCGAGAGCACGGTCACCGGAAACAAAATGGTGATCATCGATTTCTGGGCGCCGTGGTGCGGGCGCGCGCTGCGACCCGTTAGCCGCAGGCCCGCTTGCGG
>CAZSIR010000030.1:6531-22591 GCA_964606765.1 uncultured Bordetella sp.
GGGCGCCGTGGTGCGGGCGCGCGCTGCGACCCGTTAGCCGCAGGCCCGCTTGCGGGAGCAGCGCAGCCGGGGCCGCAAGTACATCACTGGACAGGAGCTGAGATCATGGCGGTCCAGGAACTGACGCAGCATAATTTCGAGAGCACGGTCACCGGAAACAAAATGGTGATCATCGATTTCTGGGCGCCGTGGTGCGGCCCATGCAAAAGTTTTGCGCCGGTATTCGAGGCTGCTGCGGAAAAGCATCCCGATGTCGTGTTCGCCAAGGTCAATTCCGATGACGAGCAGGGACTGGCGGCACATTTCGGCATTCGCTCGATTCCGACCCTGATGCTGTTCCGCGAGGAAGTGATCGTGTTCATGCAAGCCGGTGCATTGCCGGCTTCGGCAATCGACAGCGTGCTGACCCAGGCGCGTGCGCTGGATATGGATCAGCTGCGTCGTGACATTGCTGCCCAGCAGGCGCAACAGCAGTAAATATTAAATAAAATCAAATACTTATATAGGTTTCGGATTCCCGGGCTTGTTTATTGCGCCTTGATGCCGGCCTGTTTCACGACCTTGACCCACAGTGCAAGGTCTTCCCGCATGAATTTTCCCAGCTCCTCACTGCTGCCGGGCTGAACTTCCGCGCCGAGCACGGTGAAGCGCTCCCGTACGGCTGCAGCCGCGAGTACCTTGTTCAGGGTCGCATTGAGTTTTGCCGTGATGTCACGCGGCACTGCGGCCGGCGCAAGAATGCCGGTGACGGTGCTGGCATCAAATCCCGGCACGCCGGACTCGGCCAGTGTCGGAACCTCCGGCAATGCGGCGGCGCGCCTGGCGGTGGTCACTGCGATCGGACGGATGCGCTGCGCCTGGATGAAGGGCAGTGCAGAAGAGACCTGGTCGACATGCGCAAACATGTGTCCGGCCACCAGATCGATCAGCGCGGGGCCGCTGCCCTTGTACGGCACCAGGTTCATTTTGGCCCCGGTGCGGATCATGAACAGTTCAGCGATCAGGTGATTGGTGGTGCCGACGCCGGCATTCGCCATCAACATGTTGCCGCCCTGCGCCTTGGCCACGGCAATGAGCTCTTTGGTGGTTTTTGCGGGCACGGAGGGATGGACAACCAGGACCAGCGGCACCACGCTGACACGGCCCACCGGGGCGAGGTCGCGCAGGATGTCATAGGGCAGGTTCTGGTACAGCGCGGGGCCATTGGTCATCACGCTGCTCGAGCCCATCAGCAGGGTATAGCCGTCAGGCGGTGCCTTGGCCACGGCATTGGTGGCGATCGAGCCGCCTGCTCCGGGACGGTTTTCAACCAACACCTGCTGGCCCAGGGTTTCGCCCAGTCCGGGCGCAATGGTGCGGGCGGTGATGTCGACGTTGCCGCCGGGCGCGAAGGGCACCAGCATGCGGATTGGTTTTGCCGGATAGGTTTGCGCCATTGCGCCGTTGAACACGGTGAACAGCGCTGCAGCAACAAGGCTTGCACGAAACATGTTGAATCTCCCCCGGCACGGTTGATTTTTATGGATGTGCCGCGGGCCATGTTTTCATTCCCTTGTCATTGTGTCAAACCATCTGTCAAACTGCGGCGGCCCCGCGCGGCAATAATCGATAAACATCAATAAAGCGCCGCGCCCCAGCCCTCAGAGGAGTTGCAATGACGACACGTGGTTTCTGGATTGATCATTTCCCCGGCAATTTTCTCTGGTCCAACGCCGCGCTGGCCTGCAAGGGCATGGCGCCCTATGGCGTGGTGGCGATGGATGAAATCGACCGCATCGCCGAAAAACTGAAAACGCGGCAGGGCGAACCGCAGGCCTGGCAGGAGGAATGGTGCGCGATGGCGGCTCAGGTGGAAAAAACAGCGGATGCGGCTGCAGCCAAAGGCCATGCGCGCACGGCAGGCAATTACTATATGCGCGCCGGCAACTATTACTACACCGGCGAGCGTTTCATCGCGCCGGGTGCGAAGAAGGCCGAAGTCGGGCGCAAGGCCTACCGCTGTTACCGCGAGGGCCTGAGCCGCAGTCATGCCAATCTCGAATTCGTCGAAGTGCCGTACCTGGATGGCACGCTGCCGGCCCTGTTCATGAAGGCGCCGGGTGCGCCGGCGCGTGCGCCGACCGTGGTCATATTCAACGGCATGGACAACTGCAAGGAGATGAGCGTGGTGTTCGCCGGGATCGAATTCGCCAGGCGCGGCATGCACACGCTGGCGATCGACGGGCCGGGGCAGGGCGAGACGCTGCGCTTCCGCGGCATCCCCAGCCGCCATGACTACGAAGTGCCGGGAACGGCTGCCTATGAATATGTCGCGCAACGCGCCGATGTCGATCCGTCGCGCGTGGTGATCATGGGCTACAGCTTCGGCGGTTATTACTCGGGACGCATCGCGGCCTTCGAGCAGCGTTATGCCGCCGGCACGCCGATGACCGCGCTGCACTGGGCTCTCGCGGCCTGGCAGCTGCGCCTCAAGGAAAAGGCGCAGGCCGAGGGGACCAGGGTCGCGCAGTCGAATTTCCAGTTCCAGTGGGTGGTGGGCGCCGCGGATGCCGATGCCGGCATTGAAGTGGCGAAGGGCTTCACGCTGAAAGACGTCGCGCGGCAGATCACCATGCCCTTCCTCGTCACCCATGGCGCCAATGACCGCGTGGTGCCGGCGGAAAACGCGCAGAAGCTCTACGACGCCATCGGCTCGACGCGCAAAACCCTGCGCGTGTTCACTGCCGAGGACGGCGGCGCCGAACATGCCCATGTCGACAACCGGCAGGTGGGCATTGATTTTGTCGCGGACTGGATTGCGGCCAACCTGCCGTCTTGACGGTTTCCGGCTCGGCAGGTTGCATGGTCGTGACTGCGGCGCGCGTTTTACCGGGGTGCTTTGTACTGGTGTGCGTCGTACTGTGTCGGCGCCTTGGATATCCTCTCTGACAACGCGTGTTCAGGCGCGGTAAACTTCGGGCTCCTGTCGCGGTCTGAACTGCAGGCTTCCCGAAATCATCCTTTTCCATCCATGAAACGCATTGTGTATCTTGCGGTTGCGGCCGCCTTGCTGGTCGCCGCCGGCCTGGCCTGGCGCCATTTTTCCAAACCCCAGCTTCCTCCCCCGGCCAAATCCGCGGCCGCAGGTCCGGCGCGTGCGCTGCCGGTGAAGGTGGCGCAGGTGCGCAAGGACGCCGTGACCGAGGCGGTCAATGCCGTCGGTTCGCTGCTGGCCAACGAGTCGGTGATGATCCGGCCGGAAATCGACGGCCGCATCGAAGCCATCCATTTCCGCGAAGGCCAGGTGGTGCGAAAGGGCGACAAGCTGGTCTCGCTGGACGCCTCGGAGGTCGAGGCGCAGCTGGCGTCGGCGGTGGCCGCAGCCAACCTCAACCGCAGCCGCCTGAAACGCTCGCAGGAACTGCACGAGAAAAAATTCATCAGCGCGCAGGCGCTGGATGAGGCGCGCGAGAACCTCAACCAGACCGATGCGCGTGAATCCGAGATCAAGGCCAAGCTGGCGAAAAGCGTGATCCGCGCACCGTTCGAGGGTGTGCCCGGCCTGCGCCAGGTCAGCCCCGGCGCCTATGTGAAAGCGGGGCAGGACGTCGCGCGGCTGGAAGGCATCGGCATCCTGAAGCTGGATTTCCGCGTACCGGAACTGTATCTGAGCAAAATCCGCGTCGGCCAGGAAATGGCGGTCGCGGTGGACGCGTACCCAGCTGAGACCTTCACCGGGACCATTTACGCCATCGAGCCGGCGGTGGATGAGGCGACGCGCACGGTGCTGCTGCGCGCGCGGCTGCCCAATCCGGGCGTGCGCCTGAAACCGGGCATGTTTGCCCGCGTCAACCTGGTGCTGGCGCAGCGTGAAAACGCGCTGCTGGTGCCGGAGCAGGCCATCGTGCCGCGTGGCACGGGCCGTTACGTGTTCCGTGTCATCGACGGCAAGGCGGTGCTGGCCAAGGTCGAGATGGGTCTGCGGCGTCCGGGTGAGGTTGAAATCCTCTCCGGGCTGGAAGAAGGGCAGGCCATCGTTGCCGACGGCCAGCTGAAGCTGCAGGACGGCGCCGCAGTCAGCGTGCTGGCGGACAAACCGCCGGCCACGGCAAAGCCCTGAGCGATGTTCCTGCCTGAAATTTCCGTCAAGCGTCCCGTGCTGGCCACGGTGATGAGCCTGATGATCATCCTGATCGGGGTGATTTCCTTCGACCGGCTGACGGTGCGCGAGTATCCGAAAATCGACTCGCCGGTGGTGTCGGTCCGGACGGTGTACACCGGGGCGAGCCCGCAGGTGATCGAATCACAGGTCACGCAGCCGCTGGAAGACAGCATTTCCGGCATTGAGGGCGTGAAGACGCTGAAATCGGTCAGCCGCGAGGAAGTCAGCCAGATCACCGTTGAGTTCACCAATGACCGCGACCCGGATCTTGCGGCCAACGATGTGCGCGACCGCGTGTCGCGCGCGCGCGGGCGTCTGCCTGATGAGGTCGACGAGCCGGTGATCACCAAGGTCGAGGCGGATGCCCAGGCCATCATGTGGCTGCGCCTGTATTCCGACCAGCATGGCGCGCTGGAGATTTCCGACTATGCCGACCGATATGTCGCCGACCGGCTGAAAACCCTGCCCGGCGTCGCCTCGGTGATCATCGGCGGCGAGCGGCGTTATGCGATGCGCATCTGGCTCGACCGGGAGCGCCTCGCGGCCTATGCGCTGACGCCGCAGGATGTCGAGGATGCCCTGCGCCGGCAGAACATCGAGGTGCCCTCCGGCCGCATCGAGAGCAGCCAGCGCGAGTTCACCGTGCTTTCCGAAACCGACCTGCGCACGCCGGAGCAGTTCAACCAGCTGATCGTGCGCGAGGTGAAGGGTTATCCGGTGCGGCTGCGCGACCTCGGGCGCGCGGAACTCGGCGCGGCCGATGACCGCAACATCCTGCGCGTGAACGGCGTGCCCGCCGTCGGGCTGGGCATCGTCAAGCAGTCGACGGCGAACACGCTGGCAGTGGCGCAGGCGGTGAAGCGCGAGGTGCCGAAAATCAGCGAGTCCCTGCCGCCGGGCATGCAGATTTCAGTCGTGTTCGACACCTCGGTGTTCATCGAAAAATCGATCAGCTCGGTTTACCACGTGATGGGCGAGGCGCTGGCGCTGGTGGTGCTGGTCATCTTCTTTTTCCTGCGCTCCTTCCGCGCCACGCTGATTCCCTTCGTGACCATCCCGGTGTCGCTGATCGGCGCCCTGTTCCTGATCTGGATCATGGGGTTCTCGATCAATGTGCTGACGCTGCTGGGCATCGTGCTCGCGGTGGGGCTGGTGGTGGACGACGCCATTGTCGTGCTGGAAAACATCCACCGCCATGTCGAGGACGGCATGAAGCCGGTTGATGCGGCGCTGAAGGGCGGGCGCGAGATTGCCTTCGCCGTGGTGGCCATGACGGTGACGCTGGCCGCGGTGTTTGCGCCGCTGGCGTTTGCCACCGGCAACACCGGAAGGCTGTTTCTGGAGTTTGCGCTGACCGTGGCCTCGGCCGTGGTGGTGTCGGGTTTTGTCGCACTGACATTGACGCCGATGATGTGCTCGAAGCTACTGCGGCATGAAGCGGCGCACGGGCCGCTCTACAACGCGCTGGAACGGTTTTTTGCGGCGATGTCCTCGGGTTACGAAAAGCTGCTGCGCCTGTGCCTGGCGCGGCGCCTCGTGGTGGTGGCGGTGTTTGCGCTGGTGGCGGTCTGCGGCGGCGCCTTGTTCATGACCATCAAGTCGGAGCTGTCGCCGCTGGAGGACCGCGGTTTTTTCCTCGGCGTGATGTCGGGACCCGAAGGCGCCACCAAGGAATACATGGATGACTATGCGCGGACCTGGGAGCGCATTTACAGCGAAGTGCCGGAAATCAGCTCCTATTTTGTCGTCGTCGCGCCGGGCCTGGAACGGCCCAACCCGGTGAATTTCGCGCTGTCCTTCGTCCGCCTCAAGGACTGGGAGGAACGCAGCCGCCCGTCGCAGCAGATTACCGGTTCGATTGCGCCGAAAATGTTTGCGACCATGCCCGGCGTGCTGTCCTTTCCGGTGAATCCGCCGTCGCTGGGCCAGAGCTTCCGCAATCCGGCGGTGCAGTACGTTGTCCAGGGCAATTCCTATGCCGATCTCGACAACAAGGTCAACGCGCTGGTGGCGAAGGCGCGCCAGTCGCCGGCGCTGACCAACGTCGACAGCGACCTGAAGCTCAATAAACCGCAGCTGTCGGTGGACATCGACCGTGAAAAGGCCGCGGTGCTGGGCATCCAGATCGAAACCATCGGCCGCACGCTGGAGTCGCTGCTCGGCGGGCGCCAGGTCACGCGCTTCAAGCGCGAGGGAAAGCAGTACGATGTCATCGTCAAGCTGGAGGACAAGGACCGGCGCCAGCCGACGGACCTGACCTCCATTTATGTGCGCGGCACCAACGGCAGCATCACCCAGCTGTCGAACCTCGTCACTGTGCGTGAAACCGTCGCGCCGAAGGAGCTCAACCATTTCAACCGGCTGCGCGCTGCGATCATTTCCGCCAACGTCGCGCCCGGCTACACGCTGTCCGAGGCGCTGGGGATGCTCGACCGGGCGTCCGCGGAGGTGCTGACGCCGGAATATCAGACCGCGCTCGACGGCCAGTCGCGCGAGTTCCGCGAATCAGGGAAGCAGCTGTACCTGATTTTCGTGCTGGCGCTGGCCTTCATTTACCTGGTGCTGGCGGCGCAGTTCGAGAGTTTCCGCGGTCCGCTGGTGATCATGCTGACGGTGCCGCTGGCGGTGACCGGCGCCCTGCTGATCATGAAGCTGACGGGCGGCACGCTGAATGTCTACAGCCAGATCGGGCTGGTGATGCTGATCGGCCTGATCACCAAGAACGGCATCCTGATCGTTGAATTCGCCAACCAGCTGCGCGATCAGGGGCGGGAAAAAATCGAGGCGCTGGTCGAGGCCTGCGCGCTGCGACTGCGCCCGATCCTGATGACGACACTGGCGACTGTGCTGGGCGCGGTGCCTCTGGCGATCGCCACCGGCGCCGGAGCGGAATCGCGTTCCGCCATCGGCTGGGTCATTGTCGGCGGCATGAGTTTCGGCACGCTGTTCACGCTGTTCGTGATTCCGGTGGCCTATACCTTCATTGTGGGTGATCGCAAATTGATCCCCGCCGAAACGCCGGCTACGGTTGCAGTGGAATCCCCGGCCCGACCCTGAAGTCTTTCAGGCGCCGGCCGCCAGCGCCTGCGTCAGCCAGCCCTTGGCGCTGACCTGTTCGACAAACCACTTCAGGGCCTTGCCGCGGTGTGTCGTGCGCCAGGCCATGTACAGCATCTGGCTGACTTTGGCTTCTTCGGTGCGGCGGATCACCAGTTCACCTTTGGCGGCTACCGCGGCGGCCAGGCACTGCGGCAGGTAACCCACGCCCAGGCCCATGACCTGTGCCTGCAGTTTGGAGCCGGTATCAAACACCGTCAGCGTTTCCTGTCCTGATATCAATCCGGTGGTGCGCGGCGGCAGGTTGCGTGAGCTGTCAGCGACAGTGATGGCGCGATGTTTGAGGATGTCGTCGCGGGTCAGTGGTTCGGCCGCTGCCGCCAGCGGATGTGTCGGCGCAATCGCAAACACCCAGTCGACCTCTCCCAATGCGCGCGTCTGATAACCGCCGCCAGCGGGGCCGTCGCCCGAAGCGCCGATGGCGAGGTCGGCGCGGCCCGAGGCCAGGGCATCCCAGCAACCGCCCAGCACTTCAGTCGAAAAACGCAGACGTGTGCTGCTGGTCTCGGCATCGAAATCGCGCGCGAGTTCGAGCATCACGGTAGGCGGGATCAGACCGTCGAAGGCGATGCGCAGCTCCGCTTCCCAGCCGGTGGCGACGCGTTTGACGCGCGCCTCGAGATCGACGGCGGCGTGCAGCAGGTGACGGCCTTCGTTCAGCAGTTCATGTCCCGCAGGTGTCAGTTTGGCGCGATGGCCGCGGCGGTCGAACAGCAGCACGTCGAGGTCTTCTTCAAGTTTTTGCACGGTGTAGGTGACGGCGGAAGGTACGCGATGCAGTTCATGCGCCGCGGCGGCGAAGCTGCCTTTGCGGTCGATGGCGTCGATCACCAGCAATGCGTCGAGAGAGAGTCTCATCTTCGATCCGGCCTTGATGTTGTTTTGCAATAAATTTTTAGTAATTAATATAACACATTGTTTTTAAATGTAAATATAGTTCATAAAATTTGACTGATACGGTCAAATAGTTTCGCTATCAAGTGCCGGCCGGCGCTCCTAGGATGCGTCTCATGCAACACGTCATCAACGCAACCAAACAAGGAGACAACATGCTGACCCTGCGCAAAAGTGAAGACCGCGGCCACGCCAACCACGGCTGGCTGGATTCGTACCACAGCTTTTCCTTCGCCGGTTACCAGGACCCGCAGCACATGGGTTATGGCCCGCTGCGCGTCATCAACGAAGACCGCGTGCAGGCCGGTTCGGGTTTCGGCACGCACGGCCATCGCGACATGGAAATCATCAGCTATGTGCTGGAGGGCGGGCTGGGTCACGAGGATTCGATGGGTAACGGCTCAACGATCGTGCCCGGTGATGTGCAGCGCATGAGCGCCGGTACGGGTGTGCGCCATTCCGAGTTCAACCACAACAAATCCGGTGCGACGCATTTCCTGCAGATCTGGATCGAGCCGAAGTTCACCGGCATCAAGCCCTCGTACGAGCAGAAGCATTTTTCTGCCGAAGAAAAACGCGGACGCCTGCGCCTGATCGTCTCACCCGACGGGCGCGACGGTTCGGTGGCGATGAACCAGGACGCCTTGCTGTATGCCGGTCTGTTTGATGGCGCGGAACGCGGCGAGCTGCGGCTGGACGAAGGACGCCGCGCCTATGTGCATGTCGCGCGCGGGCAGATCACCGTCAACGGCCAGCAGCTGGGCGCGGGTGATGCGATCAAAACCGGCGCCGGCTTGCTGACGCTGGAAAACGGCAAGGCAGCCGAAGTGCTGGTCTTCGACCTGCCGTAACGGATTTTTAAACAGCATTTAATTCAACCCGACATTACTGGAGAATAACATGAGCAAAGTCGCAGTCGTCTATCACAGCGGTTATGGCCATACGGCCGAGGTGGCACAGGCAGTCGCGCGCGGCGCGGCGGGCATTGCCGGCATTGATGCGCAACTTATTTCGGTGTCCGACATTGCCAAACACTGGCAGGATCTGGATGCCGCCGATGCCATCATTTTCGGCACGCCGACTTACATGGGCGGTGTGTCTGCGCCGTTCAAGGCCTTCATGGATGAAAGCTCGAAAATCTGGGCCGCGCAGGGCTGGAAGGACAAGATCGCCGCCGGCTTTACCCACTCGGCAAGCCAGGGTGGTGACAAGTTCAACACGGTGACGCATTTGTTCACTTTCGCCATGCAGCACGGCATGATCTGGACAGGACTGGGTTTGAGCCCCGGCAACAATTCGAGCAAGGGCAGCGTGAATGATCTCAACCGCCTCGGCAGCTCGACCGGTTCGCTGACGCAATCCAGTGCCGATCAGGGTGCGGATGCGATTCCGCCCAGCGACCTGAAAACCGCGGAGCATCTGGGCCGGCGTGTGGCCTTGATCACCCTGCAATTTGCCGGCGAACGCGTCGCGGTGCCGGCGTAACGGATACAGGAGGGCAGCATGGATCGTTTCCCTGCGCTGTTTGTTTCACACGGTGCGCCGACACTGGCGCTTGAGCCCGGACCGACGCGCGGCTTTCTCGCGCAACTTGGCGCCGGGCTCGGCCGTCCGAAGGCGATACTCGTGGTGTCGGCGCATTGGGAAACGGCGGCGCCCGCGATCAGCACTGCGCCACAGCCGGAAACCATCCATGATTTTTACGGTTTCCCGGAAGCGCTGTACCGGATGCGGTATCCGGTGCCTGGCGCAACTGCGCTGGGACAGCAGGCGCTGCAATTACTGTCTGCTGCAGGTCTGGACGCGGCCGCAGTACCTGATCGCGGCCTTGACCACGGCGCCTGGGTGCCGCTGCTGCTGATGTATCCGGATGCCGGTATCCCGGTGGCGCAGGTGGCGGTGCAGACCCGGCTCGGTCCGGCGCATCACTTCAAACTGGGTGAGGCCCTGCGGCCCTTGCGCGACGAAGGCGTGCTGATCATTGGCTCCGGCAGCGCGACGCATAACCTGGGTGAATTCCGCAACCATCGTTACGATTCGCCGCCGCCGGACTGGGTCAGCGCGTTCAATGAATGGCTGGATGAAGCGGTCAGGGAAATGCGCACTGCAGACCTGCTGGAATATCGACGGCTGGCGCCCCAGGCTGTGCGCAATCATCCGACGGAAGAGCATCTGCTGCCCCTGTTTGCAGCCTATGGCGCCGGTACGCCCGGCATTCCATCCCGGCGCATACACAGCGGCTACACCTACGGCGTCATCGGCATGGACGCCTGGCGATTCGATTGATCAGTTGTTCAGGTTGCGAAGGTCCCGGGATTCGCTGGAAGGCAGCCAGTCAGGCAGATTGTCGGCGCGGGCCGGACGGGGAGGCGGCGCAGGCCGCACCGTTGCGGGCTGCGGGCTGGCAGCGGCCGGAGCCGTCGCAGCGCTGCCGCTTGCCGGGGCGACACTGGTTTCGCTGCGGGCGGTCACGGCTGCGGGGCTTTCGGATGTTCGCTCATAGCCGCTGAGCCGTCCTTTTTCGTCGAAGCGGAAGATGATGGCATTGGCATTTGCGGCAGTGCCGCCGGCGATGGCGCCGATCAGAGCAACCATGGCCGAGGCGTCGGAGCGGGTTCCCGGCTGGAGATAGGCGGTGGTGCGCGTGCCGTCCAGATTGTCGGAATTGAAGCTGGGGCGGCCGAAGTCTTTCACGATGTCATCAGCGGTTGTTTTGCCTTTTTGCAGCCCGGCCAGACGGGCATCGTCGATGACGGGGCCGCTGCTGGCACAGCCGGCAAGCGCCAGAATCAGCATTGCAGGGAAAAAGATGCGCATGGTGTGCGGTCCGGAAATTGGGTGCGGAAATGTTAACACGGTGCTTCGGCATTACGCTCGCTGCATTCCGGCTACACTGGCAATGTTGTTTGATCAAAGGACAAGCAGATCATCATGGAAGAAATGACCGGCCTTCTGGCGCAATATGGATTGCTGCTGGTGTTCGCCAATGTGCTGCTGACCCAGGCCGGTGTGCCGGTGCCGGCCTTGCCGATGCTGGTGGTGGCGGGCGCACTGGCCGCGCAGGGGGAACTCGGCTATGTCCCGTTGCTGCTGGTGGCGGTTTCGGCTGCATTGCTCGGTGATGTCCCGTGGTATTTCGCCGGACGCAGATACGGTCATCGCATACTCCGCACCCTGTGCCGCATCGCCATCGAGCCTGATTCCTGCGTCAAGCAGACCGAAACCATCTTTGACCGCTGGGGCGCGGCGTCGCTGCTGGTGGCCAAATACATCCCCGGATTCGCCACCGTGGCGCCGCCGCTTGCCGGCGCAATGCGCCTCGGTCTGTGGCCGTTTCTGCTGTTCAGCGCGGCGGGCGCATTATTGTGGGCCATGCTGCCGGTGGCGCTGGGCGCGATTTTCCATGCCGAAGTGGAGTGGGCGCTGGAGCGAGTCGCCGACCTTGGCATCGGCGCATTGCTGTTTCTCGGCACTCTTGCCGCAGTTTATGTTGTCATCAAAAGCGCGCAGCGTTACCTGTTTCTGCGCATGCTGCGCGCGGCGCGTGTCGGTGTGCATGAGTTGCGCGAAATGCTGCAGGGTCTGACGCCGCCGGTGGTGGTTGATGTCCGTTCCGCGGCGATGCGCAGGCTGGATCCGCGGCGCATACCCGGCGCGATTGCGGTGAATCTTGAAGATGCCGCCGCAGCTTTGCCCGGGCTGCCGCCGGACCGCGACATCGTGGTGTATTGCAGTTGACCCAATGAAGCCAGCGCGGCGCGTGTCGCCCGCATCCTGATGGACCGGGGGTTTCGCCGGGTGCGCCCGCTCGAAGGCGGACTGGAGGCGTGGGTGGCCGACGGCGGCGCGGTGGAGGCGTTTGAGTTTGCGTGATGCCGGATGGCCGGGCAGGGTGGCATCGAATATCAATCAGCAATGGAGATCATCATGCAGGATCGCAAGGCAGTGACCGCAGTGCCCATCAACGAACTCGCCGCCAAGCGCTGGAGCCCGCGCGCTTTTGACGGCGCGCGCAGCGTGTCGCCGGAGCAGATGACGGCGCTGATCGAAGCGGCGCGCTGGGCGCCATCGTGTTTTGGCGCGGAGCCCTGGCGTTTCCTGGCATGGAATCGGGCGGAGGATGCACAAGGCTGGCAGAAGGCTTTTGAATGCCTGTCCGAGAACAACCGCAAGTGGGTGAAGAACGTGCCGCTGCTGTTCCTCGCCTGCGCCGGCGCAACGTTCGAGCATAACGGCCAGCCCAACCGCTGGGCGCAGTACGACACCGGCATGGCCGCGCTGTCCCTGTCGCTGGAAGCGGTGGCGCAGGGCCTGGTGGCGCACCAGATGGGCGGATTTGATATCGCGAAAACCCGTGCCGCATTCGCAATACCGGATGATTTCATGCCAATGGCGATGATTGCCGTCGGTTATCAGGCCGCGGCCGAGACCATCGAGGATGCGGAAACGCGGCAGAAGGAACTGAAGCCGCGCGCGCGCAAACCCGTTGCTGCGCGCTTCTACCGCGGCAG
Organism: uncultured Bordetella sp.; assembly: GCA_964606765.1. GTDB lineage: Bacteria > Pseudomonadota > Gammaproteobacteria > Burkholderiales > SG8-41. The sequence goes on from CAZSIR010000030.1 coordinate 19,195, forward strand.
CTGGGGCCAGTCCGAAGCCTGAGTCAGCTGTTGCAGGGCGACGTGATCAGGCGGCAGTGGCGGTCTGTCGCGGCGCGAGCGTGCCGGAGGCAACCGTCTCCGGCGCTTCACTGTTGGGAAAATTGAATTCGAGCAGGGTGCCGACCGGATCGCGCATGAAAATCTGGTAGCCGGCGTTCTGTACGTTCTGGCGCTCGTAGGGGATGTTCATGCGGTCCAGCCTGGCCTGGAAGTCCGCCGCGCCGCGCGTATCGAAAGCAATGTGGTCGACACTGCCATGATGCTTTTCCTGGAGAAAGCCATCGGCGCAGCGTGCACTGACATGCACCAGCGGGTGATCATCCAGGTACAGCCAGATGCCGGCATTGGGAAAGTTCGGCCGCGGTCCCTTGTGCAGACCGAGCACTTCGCCGTAAAACTTTTCAATTGCGCCAAGATCGCCGGGGGCGCAGCGGATGTTGAGATGGTGGATGCGGCTGATTTTCATGTGCGTGCCTCCAGTGGTTTTGCAGGTGGTGCCCAAAATTTATAAGTATTTGATTTTATTGAATTTTTATCGTTGCGGCCCCCTGCCGCCTGCATACTGTAGCGCTCCCCCCGGGCCCGCGCAATGCGCCGCGCCCCGTACGTTGTGCCGGTCGAAACGAGCGCTTAACATGCCTTGCAAGCCGTGTGGCGGATGCGCCGCGCGGAACAACAAATACGGGCGAAGCCCGGTTCGCAAGGGAGGGGTGTCAATGAAATCAGTGCAAAGGCTGGCGGTGACTCTGTGTCTGCTGCTGTTGAACGGCTATGCCATGGCGCAGTCGTTTCCGCAGCGTCCGATACGCATGGTGGTGCCGCTGCCGCCGGGTACGGCGAGTGATTTCCTCGCGCGCACGGTCGGCGCCGTGCTGACCGAGCAATACGGCCAGCAGCTGGTGATAGACAACCGTCCCGGCGCCGGCGGCCTGATCGGCAGCGGCATCGTTGCCGCCGCAAGTCCCGACGGCTACAGCTATGCCATGATCGCGCCGCCGCACACCGTGGCGGCGCTGCTGCAGAAAAATCCGCCGTATCACCCGCTGCGCGATTTCACGATGGTGACCGAGGTTGCCTCCATTCCCAACATACTCGCGATCACGCCGGGTCTGCCGGCAAAAAACGTCAAGGAGTTTGTCGCCCTGCTGCAGAAAGATCCGGCGAAATACAACTTCGCCACCGTGGGCGTCGGCACCCTGGCGCATATTGCCGCCGAAATCTTCAATCAGGCCATCGGGGTGAAGACGACCCATGTGCCCTTCAAGCTGGTGCCCGACCTGTTCGGCGAAACCGCCTCAGGCCGCGTGCACTACACCCTGCTTACGGTGCCGACGGCCGCCCCCGTGGTGCGCGACGGCCGGTTGCGCGGACTGGCGGTGACCTCCGCCAAACGCAACCCGGCATTCCCCAACCTGCCTTCGATTGTCGAGGAAGGATTTGCGGCGGCACAGTCTGATGGATGGTTCGGGATCGTCGGGCCGGCAAAAATGCCGAAAAAGATTGCCGCCCAGCTGGCTGGTGACGTGCAGAAAGTCATTGCGCAGCAGCGCATCAAGGATGCCTTCGCGCGGCAGGGGGCCGAGGCCGCTGTCGGTTCAGGCCCCGAGGCTTTCGAAAAACTGATGAACGAGGAATACCGGCGCTACGTCAAGCTGGTGAAGGATGTGGGAATGAAAGTCCAGTAGGCCGCGGCGCACGCAGACTACTGTTTTTGCGCAATCGCCGGCGGATTTTCTTCTTCGAATCCGGTCCACCCGCCCCCCAGCGCCCTGACGACATCGGCGACTGCCGCGCGTTGTGCGCGCAGCGCTTCGGCGCGGTTCAGTTCGGCGCTGAGCAGGTTGCGTTCGGCATCCAGCACTTCAAGCTGGCTGGTCAGTCCGCTGGTGAAGCGGATGCGTGCCAGCCGCAGGGACTCGGTCAGTGCCGTGGCGCGTGCGGTCTCCGCATCGAAGGTTTCGCGCGCCTTGGTCTGCGTCACCAGTGCATCATGGGTCTCGCGGAAGGCTGTCTGCAGTGTTTTCTGGTACTGCGCCAGCGCCTGACGCTCACGGGCCTCGACCGCTTCAATTTCACCGAACAGCCGTCCACCCTGGAAAATCGGCTGCGCCAGCGCAAACCCGAGGCTCCAGATCTGTGCCGGTCCGGAAAACAGGTTGCTCAGTGCCGCGCTCTCACTGCCGAGATAGCCGCTGAGGCCGATGCGCGGGAACAGGGCTGCGCGCGCTGCACCGATGCGGGCGTTTGCGGCAATCAGCTGCTGTTCCGCCGCGACAACGTCGGGCCGGCGCAGCAGCAGCGCCGAGGGAAGTTCTGCGGGAATGACCGGTGTTGCTGGCTGGCTGGAGTCGGTAGCACGGGCGACGGTTTCATTGATCAGCGCGCGCGGGCTGCGCCCGAGCAGCACGCCCAGCGCGAGTTCTTCGCTGGCAAGGCGGCGTTCAAGGGCTGGCAGCTGGCTTTGCGCAGAAGCAACCTCGGCTTCAAGCTGGCGCAGTGCGAATTCGTTGATCAGGCCGGCATTGGCACGGATGCGCTGCAGGCGCAGGTCATCCTGGCGCAATTGCAGCGATCTGCGGGTTGCCGCGATCTGCGCATCAAACGCAATCACGGCGAAATAGGAGCGCGCAACCTCGGCGGTCAGCGCGATGCGCACGGTTTCACGTGCCGCAGTCGTCGCCAGCAGTTCGGCGCGGGCGGCTTTTGCACTGTTGCGCAGACGGCCCCAGAGGTCGAGTTCGTACGACACATTGAGCTGGGCGCGGTAATTGTTGTTTTCCAGCGCACCCGGGAACCGCGTTGCGGTGCTGTCGGAACGCCGGCTGCGGTCGCGCTGGAAAGCGGCGTCAACCGAGGGCACCAGTTCGGCGTCGGCAATCCTGGCCAGCGCGCGCGCCTCATCCAGGCGGGCGGTGGCCAGGGCCAGGTCCTGGTTGCCGGTCAGCGCTTCAGCGACCAGGCGATCCAGCGTGGCGTCGCCGTAGATCGTCCACCAGCGCTCGCCGGAGAACGACTGGCCTTGGGCCGGTACTGCACGCCAGGCGTCAGGCAGTTCCGCCGCCGGCCGCTCATAGGCCGGGCCGACGCTGCAGCCGCCCAGCAGGGCAGCGGAAAATGCAACATAAAACAATGATCTTTTATTCATTGTCTGCTCCCTTGCTGACCGGGGCATGGTGCGGGGCATGCACGGTGCGCGTAACCAGCTCGCGGTGATGTGCCACTTCACCTTCGATTTCCGCGGTGGAGCGCGGATCCGACAGCCGCCGGTCCACAATCAGCTTGTAGAACCACGGGATGAAGAATATGGCGAGGAAAGTCGCTGCCAGCATGCCGCCCATGACGCCGGTGCCGGCCGAATGGCGCGCGCCGGCGCCGG
>CAZSIR010000030.1:22691-25324 GCA_964606765.1 uncultured Bordetella sp.
GCCAGCATGCCGCCCATGACGCCGGTGCCGGCCGAATGGCGCGCGCCGGCGCCGGCGCCGCTCGAAAGCACCAGCGGCACCACGCCGAGAATGAAGGCGAGCGAAGTCATCAGGATGGGCCGGAAGCGCAGCCGCGCCGCTTCCAGGGCTGCGGCGGAAGTGGACAGGCCTTCCTGCTTTTTCATCACGGCGAATTCCACGATCAGGATCGCGTTTTTGGCGGCGAGACCGAGCAGGGTCACGAGGCCGATCTGGAAATAGACGTCATTGCTGAGACGGGCAATGCCGGCCAGCGGCGACAGCAGGCCCTGGAGCCAAGGGATGCCGGAGGCCAGGTAGTACGGCATCGGCAGCAGGTTGTTGATGAAAATCGCCGCCAGTGCGCCGAAGGTGCCGAAGGGCAGTGCCAGCATCACGGCCAGCGGCAGCGACCAGCGGTCGTACTGCGCGGCCAGAATCAGGAACACCATCAGCGCCGCCAGTCCCAGCGCCAGCACCGAGGTGCCGCCGGAACGTTTTTCCTGGAATGAGGCGCCGCCCCAGTCGTAGGTGAAGCCCTCGGGCAGCGTTTCCCTGGCAATGCGCTCCATGCCGGCAATGGCCTCGCCCGAACTGAAGCCGGGTTTGGCGGAGCCGAAGATTTTCACCGCCGGCAGGTTGTTGAAGCGGTCCAGTGAATCCGGTCCCGAGGAATAATTGACCTTGGCCAGGGCCGACAGCGGCACCATCGCGCCGCGTTCCGAGCGCACATAAACCGAGCCGACATCGTCCGGGCGCTTGCGGTATGCCGGTTCCGCCGACATCAGCACCTGCCAGGTGCGGCCGTATTTGTTGAAATCGTTGACATAGGCGGTGCCCAGCGTTGCTGCGAGCGTGCCATAAAGATCGTCGATCGGCACACCCAGCGCCTTGGCTTTTTCGCGGTCGGTTTCGACATACAGCTGGGGCACGTTGGCGCGCCACAGCGTGTTGACCTGGCCGAACATGGGATCTTTCTGTACCGCGGCCAGCAGTTTCTGCGTGGCTTCGGCGAGCTTGGGCGCGCCGCCTTCACCGCGGTTCTGGATGTAGAACTCGAAGCCGCCGGCGTTGCCCAGGCCGAATATCGGCGGCGGGCCGAAGGCGAGCGCAAGGCCCTCCTTGATGTGCGCGGTTTTCATGAAAAATTCGCCGACCAGCTGCCCGGTGGACACCGTGCGTTCATCCCAGTGTTTCTGCGTGACAAAAATCGTCGCCGCGCTGTTGCGGAAGCCGCCGCCAAGGAAGTCGAAGCCGGTGAAGGCGATGGCCGTTTCATTGGCCGGGTTCGACTTGATGATGTCGACAACTTCATTGACCACCCTGTCGGTGCGCTCCAGCGTTGCGCCATCCGGCAGGAACACGGCTGCGATGTAATAGCCCTGGTCTTCGTCGGGCACCAGCGAGCCTGGCGTGTTTTTCCACAAGCCGAAGGTCAGTGCGACCATGCCGGCGAACAGCAGCACCGCAATCAGGCCGCGGCGCAGCATCCAGGTCACGCCGTCGACGTAACGCCCGGTCATGCGGCTGAACCAGCCGTTGAACCAGGTGAAGAAACGGCCGGGCTTACCGTGCTGCCGCTTCAGGATCAGCACACACAGCGAAGGGGTCAGCGTCAGCGCGACGATGCCGGAGATCACCACGGCGATGGAGATGGTCACGGCGAACTGGCGGTAGAGTTCGCCGGTCAACCCGCCGAGGAAGGCGATCGGCACGAACACCGCGCACAGGGTCAGCACGATGGCGATGATCGGACTGGTGACTTCGCGCATGGCCTTGATCGCGGCTTCGCGTGCATCGAGATGTTCTTCGTGCATGATGCGCTCGACGTTTTCCAGCACCACGATGGCATCGTCAACGACGATGCCGATGGCGAGCACCATGCCGAACAGCGTCAGCGTGTTGATCGAATAACCGAGGAGCAGCAGTCCGGCAAACGTGCCGATCAGCGACACCGGCACCGCGGCAAACGGAATCAGCGTGGCGCGCCAGTTCTGCAGGAACAGGAACACGACCAGGAACACCAGTGCCATGGCTTCGAGCAGCGTGTGCACCACTTCGCGGATCGAGACCTGGACGAAACGCGTGGTGTCATAAACCACGGTGTGGGTGAGTCCCGGCGGGTAACCCTGCGCCAGGGGTGTCATCACCGCCTTGACGCGGTCGGCCGTGGCGAGGGCATTGGCATTGGGCTGCAGGAAAATGCCGACCAGGGTCGCCGTCTTGCCGTTGACGCGGCCGATGAAGTCGTAGTCCTTGGAGCCGAGCTCGACGCGCGCAACGTCTTTCAGCCGCAGCATCGTGCCGTCGGGATTGGCGCGGATGACGATGTTTTCAAACTCTTCGGGTTCGGACAGCCGGCCCTTGGTGGTGATGGTATAGACCAGTTCCTGCGGCCCGCCGGTCGGCGTCTGGCCGATCTTGCCGGCGGCGAACTGCGCATTCTGCTCATTCAGCGCACGCGTCAGGTCGCCGGGAGTCAATTTCAGCTGTGCCAGGCGGTCCGGACGCGTCCAGATGCGCATTGCGTAGTCCTTGGCGCCGAAAATCTGCACGTTGGTGGTGCCCGGGATGCGTTTCAGCGCATCGAGCACGTTGAGCGTGACGTAGTTCGA
>CAZSIR010000031.1:0-24468 GCA_964606765.1 uncultured Bordetella sp.
CGCGGGACCCGGCCGGCGTCGCAGTGGTGACCGAAGCGCAGCACAGGTGCATGATCATGCGCGGCATCCAGAAGCAGAATGCAATCGCGTCCACGTCCGCCTTCACCGGCGAATTCAACAAGGACGTCACCCGCGCCGAATTCCTGCGCCTGATTGCCTCCAGGGCATGATAAAAAACACAATAAAATCAAATACTTACGATATACCGCAAGCCTGCGGTCAATGACCGCGCCATGAGCGACCGCAAAGCCACCCCGCCATTCATCGTCGATCAGGTCCTGCCCGACGTGCGGCGCGGACAGATGCTGATCCTCGTCGACAGCGAAGACCGCGAGAACGAAGGCGATCTTTTTGTCGCGGCCGAACGCGCAACACCCGAAGCGATCAACTTCATGGCGGCTCAGGGCCGCGGCCTGATTTCACTGGCGCTGACCGAAGACCGCCTGCGCACGCTGGGCCTGTCACTGATCACCGACGACACCGGCAACCAGTCCAAATTCGGTACCGCCTTTGCTACGCCGATCGATGCGCGCGAGGGCGTGGGTTCCGGCATGTCGGCGCAGGACCGCGCGCGCACCATCGCCGTCGCCATTGCCGACAACGCCAAACCCGCGGACCTGATCCGCCCCGGCCGCCTGCAGACGCTGCGCGCGCTGGACGGCGGCGTGCTGGCGCGGCGCGGCCACACCGAGGCGGCGGTGGACCTCGCGCGGCTGGCGGGGCTGAAACCCGCCGGTGTGATCTGCGAAATCATGAACCCCGACGGCACGATGGCGCGCATGCCGGACCTCGAGAAATTCGCCGCGCAGCACGGCATCCGCATCGTCCGCATCAGCGACCTTGTTGCCTACCGCGACAACGAGCGTGAAATCCGCCGCAAGGCGGAGACGGTGCTGCCGACCAGCAAGGCCGGCGAATTTAAAATGATTGTCTATGCCGACAACCTGGAAACCACCCTGTTTGTCGCGCTGATAAAAGGTGAAGTCAACAGCGGAGGCGAGAATGGTAAGCCAGTGCTGGTGCGCCTGCATTCCCAGTGCCTGACCGGTGACGTCTTCGGTTCCGAGCGTTGCGACTGCGGCGAACAGCTCGACGCCGCGATGGGCATGATCGAACAGGCCGGCAGCGGTGTGCTGGTCTACATGTTCGACGAAGGCCGCGGCATCGGTCTGCTCAACAAGATCCGCGCCTACGCATTGCAGGACCAGGGCCAGGACACCGTGGAAGCCAACCACGCGCTGGGTTTTGCCGCCGACATGCGCGACTACAGCGCCGGCGCGCACATCCTGTCAGACCTCGGCGCGCGCGAAGTGCGGCTGATGACCAACAACCCGGACAAGGTTGCGGCGCTGGAGGATTACGGTCTGAAGGTGGTGGAGCGCGTTGCCGTTGAAGTGCCGCCGCGTGAGGCCAACCGGCGCTACCTCGATACCAAGCGCAGCAAGTTTGGCCACCTGCTGTCGCTCGCCAGCAACGAAATCAAGAAATCCTGATACCCCGGCAGCAAGTGTTTGTTACGTCGTTGACGGGCTGGCGCACCCGCGCCTAGACTATTTGCCGGTTCAACTTCAAAAGGGGGAAATATGACAACGGCACTCAAGTCAGCATTGGTGGCGGCGCTACTGACCCTGGTTTCTGGCGGCGCTTATGCCGCGGAGATGAGCGGCGGCGGGCAAAGTGGTGGTCAACTGAAGATGCAGAAAAAACCGACCCAGATGGACCAGTACCCAGGGCAAGGCCCGCAGGGTGGCCAGAACAAAATGCAGAAGTCCGCGGGCAAGACGGCTGATCAGGCCGGACCTCAGACGGGTCCTCAAGGTGGTGGTGCCAAGGCGATGCAGAAATCCGGCGGCAAGATGACTGACCAGGCCGGACCGCAAACGGGACCCCAAGGCGGCGGGCAGCGGAAAATGCAAAAGGCTGGCGGCGTGATGGACCAGGGGCAGAGCGGGGGCGGCGTTCCGCCTCGCGGGAAATAACCCTCGGTTTGTCTGAGGCGGAAAATGGCGGCCCTCGGGCCGCCGTTTTTTTGCACCAGAAAAGCGTGACTCGGAAGCGCTTGAACAGCGTCAATGCCTGTCCATCCCGATTCATCTTCGCCAGGTTCAAAAAACCATTCCTGGCAGTACAATCTTCGGGCTGTCTCCTTCCGGTGCGTAGTGCGCAATTCCTCCCGCGATTTACTGCGCTGTGATTTTTTCGGAAATCATGAGGTTTGTTTCTAATCGGCGCGGATGCCGGCTTCCTTCACGATTTTGGTCCACTTCGTGATTTCTTCCTTGAGCCACTTTGCGAACTGCTCCGGTGTATTGCCGACGGCTTCTCCGCCTTCTTTTGCGAGTTGCTGCCTGATCTCCTGCTGTTGAAGCACGGCTGCTGTTTCGCTGTTGATGCGTTGAAGCAGCGCCGGCTGGATGCCTTTCGGTGCAAGCAGGCCCTGCCATGCCACCATTTCATAGCCGGGCAGCCCGCTTTCGGCGACCGTCGGCACATCGGGCACGGCGGACGAGCGCTTCAGGCTCGTTACGGCGATGCCCCGCAGTTTTCCGGACCGCGCGTACGCCGCTGATGAGGGCATGGTCGCGAAGGTGAGGTGGATGCGTCCGCCCAGCAGGTCCACCAGCATGGGCGGTGCGCCCTTGTAGGGGATGTGGGTCATCTTGATCTTCGCCGTGTAGGCGAACAGCTCGGTGGCGAGCTGGGTGGCGCCGGCGACGCTGGAAGTGCCGTAGTTCAGCTCGCCCGGTTTCGCGCGCGCCGCTGCGATCAGGTCCTTCACGGTATGAATCGGCAAAGCCGGATTCACCACGAGGAGCAGCGGCGCGTAAGCGAGCTGGGTAACGGGCGTGAGATCGGTCAGTGAGTCGTAGGGGAGCTTCTTGTAGAGGCCCGGGTTGACGGCGTAGCCCGTGGTGACGAGGAGGAGCGTGTAGCCGTCGGCCGGTGCCTTGACCGTGATCTCGGCGGCGATGATGCCGCTCGCGCCGGCGCGATTGTCCGCCACGAACTGCTGGCCCAGCCGCTTGCCCAGCGCTTCGGCCACGATGCGTCCCACGAAGTCGGCGTTGCCGCCGGGGGTTTGCGCAATGATGAATCGAACCGGGCGTTTCGGATAATCGGCCGCGTTCTGGGCCGCTGCGTTGGCGGCGACGAAGACGAGCGCACAGGCGAACACCACGATCTGGAATCTTTTTGGCATGGCTTTTCCTGGAGACGAGGCGACGGTTCGTGAATAATACAGGGAAGACCCTCTTCACTGACAACGCCCCATGAAAACTTTCTGGATCAGGCACGCTGCCGGTAAAGCCGAGCTGTACCTGCGTGAGCTGCCGATTCCGGAGCCTGCGCCGGGACAGATTCTGCTGCGTGTGCGTGCTGCATCGCTCAACCGTGGCGACCTGCTCGGTACGATCTCGTTTCATCGCGCGCCCGAGGGTCGTCCTGCGGGCGTGGACGCGGCGGGCGAGGTGCATGCGATCGGCAAAGGCGTACGGGGTTTCAAGCTGGGTGATCGCATCATGGCGCGGAGCCGCGGCTGCTTCGCCGAATACGTGCTGGTTGACCCTGGCCTCGTGACGTCCATACCAGAGGGTTTTTCTTGGGAGAAAGCGGCCGCGATTCCCATTTCCTATGTGACGGCCTGGGAAGCGTTGATCCAGTTCGGGCGGCTCAAGGCGGGGGAAACCCTGCTGATCGCAGGCGCGTCGTCGGGCGTCGGTGTCGCTTCCATCCAGCTGGGAAAAGTTATCGGTGCGAAGGTGATAGGCGTATCCACCTCCGAGGCGAAGCTGGAGAAGCTGAAGGCACTCGGCCTCGACGCCGCGATTTGTGCGCGTGGAGAGGATTTCAGCGCACGGGTCCTGGAACTGACCGGCGGGAAGGGCGCCGACCTCGCCGTGAATCTGGTTGGTGGAACGGTCTTTGCCGCGTGCCAGCGCGCGCTCGGCGAATTCGGACGCCTCGCGATTGTCGGCTACGTGGATGGTGTCATGACGACGCCACTAGATCTCGAGGCGGCGCATGGCAAACGGCACGAGATTTTCGGGATTTCCAACGCACCGCTGACGCCGGAGATGCGTGCGGAAGCGACGCAGGGATTCAACCGCGATGTCATGCCCGCGATACTCGATGGCCGCATCGCTCCGGTCATCGACCGTGTGTTTCCCTTCGACCAGTTACCGGCGGCAAAGGCTTATGTCGACGCCGGGGCGCAGATCGGCAAGGTTGTGGTGAGGCTGGATTGACAATCGAAGCGCCAGCTGCGCCAGGAATTCAAAAATAGAATGGCTGATTCGAGATAGAGGCACGGACGGTGCTTGCGGCGTTTCTTTTTTCGCTGACAGGCTGCATTGCGTATTCAACCGATCACGGTAACGGTCAGTAACTTCATTCCCCGGATTTTTGCCGGGATGTGAATCCGGCCAGGGTCAGAATCGCCTGATCAACGTCAACGCCTGCCCGTCCCGTTTCATCTCGGTCCGGTTCAGAAAACTCATGCCCAGCAGAGCAATCTTCAGCCCGTCGCCTTCCAGCACCACGGCGTCGACGTTGTGCAGCGTGATGTCGCCGACTTTCACGGTATCCAGCGTCACCCGGTAGGCGGCTGCGCGGCCGTTGGCGGTCTGCGTAAAGCCGCGTGGCCCGTTCAGGTAGTTGATGCCGAGGCGCCGCGCTTCGGCGCTGGGCAGCGCAATCGAGGTGGCGCCGGTGTCGACGAGGAAGGTCACCGTGCCGCCGTTGACCTGGCCGAGGGTCTGGTAGTGGCCGCGTTCGTCGGCGGTCAGGGTCACGGAGGCGCCGCCGCCGCTGCCGGACGAGAGGTCGGCGCCGCCGACACGCATGCCCGAACCCAGCGCGAGGCTCTGGCGTTTGCCCTGGAATTCGATGACGGCGCTGCTGCTGTCGGCGCTGATCAGCTTGACGCCTTCGGGCGAGGTCTGGCCGGCGGACAGCATGCGCGGCTTGCCGCCGTCGATGACCAGCTGGGCCTTGCCGCCAAACAGCGCGGTGACGCTGATGTCTGCGGCCTGCGCAGTGCCTGCGGCGCACAGTAGTGCAGCGCAGATTGTCTTGAAGAATGTTTTAAGATGAGGCCATCGCATTGCGGATTCCCCCAAGATCACACCATGAAACCCGTCGCCATTTTCCGCTACACCGCCACTGAAGGGCCGGCCTATTTTGCCACGTACCTCGACAGCCGGCGGATTCCGTACCGCATTTTCAAGGTTGATGCCGGTGAGCCGGTGCCCGTCGATGCGTCGGCGCTGGCCGGCGTCTGCTGCATGGGCGGGCCGATGAGCGTCAACGACGACCTGCCGTGGATCGCGCCGATGCTGGCGCTGATCCGCGACGCCGTGAAGCGCGACGTGCCGGTGCTGGGCCATTGTCTTGGCGGGCAGTTGATGGCAAAGGCGCTGGGCGCGCCGGTGACGCGCAATCCGGTCAAGGAAATCGGCTGGGGCCGGGTCGAGGTGCTGGACCAGCCGGCCGCCCGGCACTGGCTGGGCACGGACCTGCCGTCCTTTTTGTCTTTTCACTGGCATGGCGAAACCTTTGCCGTGCCCGAGGGGGCGACGCGCATCATGGCCAGTGCCGCCTGCGGCAACCAGGCTTTCGTGATGGGCAAGCATTTCGGCATGCAGTGCCATGTCGAAATGACCGAAGCGCTGATCCGCACCTGGTGCCGCGACTGGGCGAAGGAGGTGGAGGCGCTGGCCGGCCGCGTGGCCTCGGTGCAGACGCCCGCGGAAATGGAGCAGGGCATCAGCGACAAGGTGCGCGATCTGCACGGGGTCGCGGACCGGATTTACGACCGCTGGATTGCCGGACTCGCCGTATAGTCAGGTCAGCAAGGTCCACAGCGCGCCGGCCACGGCGCAGGCGCCGATCACCGGCATGATGCCGACCTTCCAGCGCCACAGCGCGAGGAAGGCAGCGATGCCGATCACGGCCGAGGGCCAGTCGAAGCGGCCCTGCAGTCCTGACGGCCACAGCACGTGGTAGGCAAAAAACACCGCGAGGTTGAGGATCACGCCGACCACGGCAGCGGTGATGCCGGTCAGTGGCGCGGTGAACTTGAGGTCGCCGTGCGTGGTTTCGACCAGCGGCCCGCCGAGCAGGATGAACATGAAGCTCGGCAGGAAGGTGAAATACGTGACCACCGTGGCGGCCAGCGCGCCGGCGATGAACAGGGAGTCCGTGCCGAGGAACTGCGTGGTCCAGCCGCCGACAAAACCGACAAAGGCCACCACCATGATCAGCGGGCCCGGCGTGGTTTCACCGAGGGCGAGGCCGTCGATCATCTGCAAAGGCGTGACCCACTGGTAATGCTCGACTGCCGCCTGGTAGACATACGGCAGCACGGCATAGGCGCCGCCGAAGGTCAGCAGCGCGGCCTTGGTGAAAAACCAGCCCATCTGCGTCAATGTGCCCTGCCAGCCGTAGAGGGACATCAGCACCGCCATCGCTGCGGCCCACAGCAGCAGGCCCGCGGCCAGTACCGTACTGAAACGCTTCCAGTTGAACAGCGCATGCTGCGGCGTCGGCGTGTCGTCATCGATCACGGCGGCGCCGTAGTGTTTGTCTGCGGCGCCGTGGCCGCCGCCGGTGGCGAACAGGGCGGGCGCCACACGGCCGCCGACATAACCGATCAGACCGGCGCCGATGACGATCAGCGGGAACGGCAGCTTCAGCGCGAACAGCGCGATGAACGCGGCGGCGGCGATGCCCCACAACACGCTGTTTTTCAGCGCGCGTGAACCGATGCGCATCGCGGCAAAGACGACGATGGCGGTCACGGCGGGCTTGATGCCGTAGAGCATGCCGGCGATGGCCGGCACGTTGCCCCAGGCGATGTAGATCCACGTCAGCGCAATCAGGATGAACAGCGAGGGCAGCACGAACAGGCCGCCTGCGACGATGCCGCCCCAGGTGCGGTGCATCAGCCAGCCGATGTAGGTGGCGAGCTGCTGCGCCTCGGGGCCGGGCAGCACCATGCAGTAGTTCAGCGCGTGCAGGAAACGGCGCTCGGAGATCCAGCGTTTTCGTTCGACCAGCTCCTGGTGCATGATCGAAATCTGTCCGGCGGGTCCGCCGAAACTGATGAAGCCGAGTTTCAGCCAGAAGCGGAAGGCTTCGCCGAAGGGGATGGCGGCGGGTGGATTGTTTTCACCAGGGGGCGTCATGGTTTTTTTGCCGTGGCTGCGGCGGGATTCGCTGCGAGCTCTCCACCGGCGGCACGCCAGGCTTCGATGCCGCCTTCAAGGAAGAGTGCCGTCCGGCCGTGTTCGCACAATATTTTTGCGGCGTTCTGGCTGACTTCATGGCCATGCACGCAATAGACCACGAGCTGTTTTGCCGGCGGCAGGGCACCCGCCCAGTCCGCAACGCCGGCCGGATCGCGGCGCAGGGCGCCGGTGATCAGGTCGGGGGCCGTCCGGAATACGGCTTCGCGGCGCACGTCGATGACCACAGGCGCATCGGGTCGCTGGCGGGAGGCCATCAACTGCTGCGGGGTGATGCGGGGAATGTTGTTCGCGTCCATGACACCTCCTTCGCGGCGGACCATGTCCGCCAATCTCTCACGAAGGCAGCGCTTGGACGCAGGGCGTCTGGAACCGGGGAGTCTGCCAACGTCCCCGTGATGACCGGAATGATTCTGCGCAAGCGGCGGCGCAGTGTCAATGCGCCGCTCCGCTTCAGTCCCTGAAGTTCTTGAACTGCAGCGGAAACTCGGTGATCGATTTGCGGATCAGCGCGATGGCGTCCTGCAGCAGGTCCTTCTTGGCGCCCGAGACGCGTACCACGTCGCCCTGGATGCTGCCCTGGACCTTCATCTTGCTGTCCTTCAGCAGCTTGACGATTTTTTTCGCCAGCTCCTGCTCGATGCCTTCACGCACGGTGACCGGCTGCTTCATCTTGTTGCCGCTGATGGTTTCACCGTCGCCGACCTTCAGGCAGCGGATATCGACGCCGCGCTTGGCCAGCTTGGCGATCATCACGTCGCGGACCTGGCCGAGCTTGAAGTCGTCGTCGGCGTAGACGGTCAGCGTTTTTTCCTTTTCGTTGATTTCGACGCGGGCATCGGAGCCCTTGAAGTCGAAACGCGTGGACACTTCCTTGTTGGTCTGGTCGATGGCGTTGCGCACTTCGACCTGGTTGACTTCAGAAACGATGTCGAACGAGGGCATGGTTGCTCCCTTTGTTTTGAGTCAGGCCGGATTATACGCCCCATGATGGTGCGCAAACCGCCCCGGCCCGGGTTGTACGGATTGCGAAGGATTCAGTGCCGGAGGATTCAGCGCGCGCGTTTGCGCGTGGTCTGCAATGCGATGCGTTTCACGTCGATCGGCAGGCCGGTGGCATCGTCGAATTCGGCGGCGGCTTCCACGGCGCGCCGTGCCAGGGTCTCGGCATCGAGGCCGCGTTGCCCGTGCAGGGCATGCAGCGCGCCCATCGCGTAGGCGCTGCCGCTGCCGAAGGCGTAATAGCGCGTGAATTCCTGCACCGTGCGGTGCGCGACAACGCCGAAGATGCCGTGTTTGTTCGCGATCAGCGCATCGAAGCGCGTCGATTCCAGCGGCTCGTCGTCATGGCCGCCGGGCAGCAGGTGGTAATCGTTCTTCAGCGCCGTATGCAGGGCCTGCCAGGTGCGGAAGATCGCCATCGGAGTGTCGAAGCGCGGTTTGACCTTCGGGCGGGAAAAATAATCGGCGAGTATGGTCTTGAAGGTGGCGTTGCCGGTGAGCCCCAGCCAGCTGTCGCCGACCTGCAGCAGCTTGCCGTGGTTGGCGACGTACTCGGCGGTTTCCTTGCCCGATCCCCATTTGGTCATGGTGTCGGCGGCGATGGCAACGCTCCGGTCCTTGCGGACCACTACCAGTGTAGTCATCGGGTCAGCGTCGCTTGATCAGGCAAAATGGCAGACGTAGTGCAGGGGTTCGGCAGGCTCGATGTCGAAGCTCGATTTTCCCGGCACGTCGAAGCTTTCGCCGGCCTTTACGCTTGTCCAGTCAGCGCCGGCCAGCTTGTAGCGTCCGCTGCCGGCGATGATTTCCATGCGCTCCGGCGCATCGGTGTTGAAGGTCAGCTTCGCCGGGAGGATCACGCCCACCGATTTGCGCACGCCGCCGGCGAGGATCAGGGTATGGCTGACGCACTTGCCGTCGAAATAGACATTGGCTTTCTTGACGACGGAGACGTTGTCGAATTGCATGCGGTATTCCTTTTTGTGGAACGTCCGCCCCGATCAGGCCGGGACGGACGGAGCGGGGTTGTTACCTGCGCTTTTTGCGCAGATTCGCGGCGATGCGCAGCCGCAGCGCGTTGAGCTTGATGAAACCCGCGGCGTCGGCCTGGTCGTAGGCGCCCTTGTCGTCCTCGAAGGTCGAGATCGCGGGGTCGAACAGCGAATCGGATTTCGATGCGCGACCGACGGTGGTCACCGTGCCCTTGTAGAGCTTGACGCGCACGCTGCCGTTGACCGTCTGCTGCGAGGAGTCGATCAACTGCTGCAGCAGCAGGCGCTCCGGGCTGAACCAATAGCCGTTGTAGATCAGCCGCGCATAACGCGGCATCAGGTCGTCCTTCAACGCCAGCACTTCGCGGTCCAGCGTGATGGATTCCATCGCGCGATGCGCTCTTAACATGATCGTGCCGCCGGGGGTTTCGTAGCAGCCGCGCGATTTCATGCCGACGTAGCGGTTCTCGACCAGGTCGAGCCGGCCGATGCCGTGCTTGCCGCCGAGCTGGTTGAGTTTGGTCAGCACGGTGGCCGCGGACATTTTTTTGCCGTTGATCGCTACAATGTCGCCCCTGGCGTAGGTCAGGTCGGCGTATTCCGGTTTGTTCGGTGCTTTTTCCGGCGACACCGTGATGCGCCACATCGAATCTTCCGGCTCGAAGGACGGGTCTTCGAGGATGCCGCCTTCGTACGAGATGTGCAGCAGGTTGGCGTCCATTGAGTACGGCGCGCCGCCCTTGCGTTTTTTGTAGTCGACCGGAATGCCGTGTTTGTCGGCATAGGCCAGCAGTTTTTCCCGCGACAGCAGATCCCATTCGCGCCACGGCGCGATGATTTTGACGCCGGGCATCAGCGCGTAGGCGCCGAGTTCAAAACGCACCTGGTCATTGCCCTTGCCGGTGGCGCCGTGCGATACCGCGTCGGCGCCGGTTTTGCGCGCGATTTCAACCATGCGTTTGGCGATCAGCGGCCGCGCGATCGAAGTGCCGAGCAGGTATTCGCCTTCGTACACCGCATTGGCGCGGAACATCGGGAACACGAAGTCACGGACGAATTCCTCGCGCAGGTCTTCAATGAAGATCTGCTTGACGCCCATCAGCTTGGCTTTTTTGCGCGCCGGCGAGACTTCTTCGCCCTGGCCAATGTCGGCGGTGAAGGTGATGACTTCGCAGCCGTAGACGTCCTGCAGCCATTTCAGAATGACGGAGGTGTCGAGGCCGCCCGAGTAGGCAAGCACTACCTTATTGATTTTATTGGATTTTTTCATATTCTTTAGATCAGGGGGGCGGATAAGCAGGTGGTTGTAACGGGTAAATGCGAAATAAACGCCGACGATGCGTGGGGCGCCATTTTACCGGCGCGCGGGACTCAAGTCTGCACGTGGCCGAGCAGCAGGTATTCCATCAGTGCTTTTTGCGCGTGCAGGCGGTTCTCGGCTTCGTCCCAGACCACGCTTTGCGGGCCGTCGATGACGTCGGCGGTGACTTCTTCGCCGCGATGCGCGGGCAGGCAGTGCATGAACAGCGCGTCTTTTTTCGCCACGCGCATCATGTCGGCGTCGATGCACCAGTCCTCGAAGTCGCGTTTACGTTCTTCGTTCTCGGCTTCGAAGCCCATGCTGGTCCAGACGTCGGTGGTGACGAGGTCGGCGTCACGCACGGCATCCATCGGATCCTTGAATTCCTCGTAATGGTCGGTGCCGTAAAGGCCGGCGCGTTCGGGTTCGACTTCATAACCGGGTGGCGTCGAGACATGCACGTTGAAGTTCAGCACTTCCGCCGCCTGCAGCCAGGTGTTGCAGACGTTGTTCGAATCACCGATCCAGGCCACGGTCTTGCCGGTGATCGAGCCGCGATGTTCGATGTAGGTGAAGATGTCGGCGAGGATCTGGCAGGGATGGTATTCGTTGGTCAGGCCGTTGATCACCGGCACCCGCGAGTGTGACGCGAAGCGGTTGATGATTTCCTGCTCGAAGGTGCGGATCATCACCACGTCGACCATGCGCGTGATCACGCGGGCGACATCCTCGATCGGTTCGCCGCGGCTCAGCTGGGTCTGGCTCGAGGTCAGGTTGATCACCGTGCCGCCCATCTGCAGCATGCCGGCCTCGAAGGAGACGCGGGTGCGTGTCGAGTTTTTCTCGAAAATCATCGCCAGCGTGCGGTCGTGCAGCGGCAGGTAAGGCTCGTAGCGCTTGAAGCGCTCCTTGATCCAGGCTGCGCGGGCGAAGATCTGCGCGTATTCGGCGGCGCTGAAATCCCTGAACTGGAGGTAATGGCGTAATTGCATGACGATCCGCGATGGCCGCTCAGGCGGCGGCCGGCGTGGCTTTCATCAGGAAGGAACGGATCATCGGCGCCAGTTCGCCAACCAGCTGGTCGGCTTCCGCGCGCGAAATGACCAGCGGCGGCACCAGACGCACCACGTTGTCGGCGGTGACATTGATCAGCAGGCCGGCTTCAAGCGCGGTTTTCACCAGGTCGCCGCAGGGGCGGTCGAGTTCGATGCCGATCATCAGTCCCTTGCCGCGAACGTCCTTGACGCCCGGTGTCTCGGCGAGCGCTCGCTGCAGGCTGCTGCGGATATGCGCGCCGATCTCGGTGGCGTTCTGGCACAGGTTTTCGGATTCGATGATTCCCAGGGTGGTCAGCGCTGCCGTGCAGGCGAGCGGATTACCGCCGAAGGTGGAGCCATGGCTGCCCGGCTGGAACAGCGTGGCGGCTTCACCGCGGGCGACACAGGCGCCGACCGGCACGCCGCCGCCGAGACCCTTGGCGAGCGTGATCACGTCCGGCATCACGCCGTAATGCTGGAATGCGAACATCTTGCCGGTGCGACCCATGCCGGTCTGCACTTCATCGAGCATCAGCAGCCAGCCGTTGGCGTCGCAGATTTCGCGCAGGCCTTTCAGATAATCGTCGTCGCATACGCTGACGCCGCCTTCACCCTGCACCAGCTCGGCAAGCACGGCGACCACGTTGCGGTTGGAAACGGCGACGCGCCGCACGGCTTCGAGATCGTTGAACGGCACGCGCACGAACCCGGTCACCAGCGGTTCGAACCCGGCCTGTACCTTGCGGCTGCCGGTCGCAGACAGCGTGGCGATGGTGCGGCCGTGGAAGGATTTTTCGAGCACCACCACCGCGGGAATCTCGACACCCTTCTTGTGGCCGTAATAACGCGCGAGTTTGATTGCCGCTTCGTTGGCTTCCGCACCTGAATTGCAGAAAAATACCTTGTCCATGCCGGAGGTTTCGGCAAGGCGGTCAGCGAGTTTTTCCTGGGCGGCAATCTGGTAGATGTTGGACGTGTGGATCAGCCTGCCGACCTGGTCGCGCAGCGCCGCCACCAGCTTCGGGTGGCTGTGGCCGACCGCATTCACGGCCACGCCTGCGAGCGCATCCAGATAGCGTTTGCCAGTCGTGTCGTACAGCCAGACGCCTTCGCCGCGTTCAAAAGTGACCGGCTGCCTGCCATAGGTGTTCATCACATGCGACATATTCCGCCCCGTCCTTCCCTGCAAAACTGCAAAAACAGGCTTCGATTCCTGCAAAATCCTGCAAAAACAAACCTGCAAAAACAGACGGCGGCCTTAAGCCGCCGATGCGGCTATTCTTATCCAAGCCGGTTTTGCTTGGCAAGTTAAATTTCCGTGGCATCACAGAGCGAAATCAAGGCTCTTCTGCTAGACTTTCCGCGCCTGAAAAACGGAATAAATCATGTTCGATGGAGCACCGGAAATCGTCATCCAGGGTGTAACCGAAACCGGTGAAACCTTTCGCCCCAGCGACTGGGCCGAGCGCCTGAGCGGCATGCTGTCCGTGTTCAGCGCCGAGGGTTATCTCGCCTACTCGCCGTTTCTGAAGCCGATCATGGCCGGCGGGGTGCGCTGTGTGGCGGTTGATCGTGTGCTGGAGAATCGCGATCCGACGGCGTTTGCATTTCTGCTGCAGTTTGCGCGTGACAACCAGCTGAAACTGCGGCCGGGGCGCAAGGCGAAACGCCCGGAAGATATTGCGGCGGAGGCTGCGCTGCGTGATGCGATGCGTCCCCCCGGCGTCAGGGGCGACTGAAACCCGGCCCCTGGCGAAACCGGCCGGAGCCGGCCGGTGCCTGCTTACGCCATGGCCTTGATGGCGGCGTTGAGGCGGCTCTTGTGACGGGCGGCCGTGTTCTTGTGCATGATGTCCTTGTCGGCGATCGAGTCAATCGCGCTTACCGATTTCTGGAACACCGCGCGGGCGGCGGCTTTGTCGCCGGCGGCGATCGCTTTGCGCACATCCTTCATCGCGGTGCGCAGGGCGGAACGTTGTGCCATGTTGCTGGCGCGGCGTTTGACGGCCTGACGCGCGGCTTTTTTGGCTGAAGCAGTATTGGCCATGTAAACTCCGGATTTCCTTGGGAAAATGGGCGGTTCGGAAAAGGGCGCAATGATAAAGAAATCCCGCTCCTTCCGCAAGTCCGGCGACGACGGCCCAGCATCCGTCGGAATCCAGAAAAAATGAATTTACTCAAGGCTTTAGCGACAGTCAGCAGTATGACCCTGCTGTCCCGCGTGCTGGGTTTCGTGCGCGATGCGGTGATTGCCCGGGTTTTCGGCGCCGGACTGATGACCGACGCCTTCTTTGTCGCCTTCAAGATTCCCAACCTGCTGCGGCGCTTGTTTGCCGAGGGCGCGTTTGCCCAGGCTTTCGTGCCCATTCTCGCCGAATACAAGAACCGTCGCGGCGAGGCCGATACGCGTGCGCTGGTTGATCATGTGGCGACGGTGCTGACGCTGGCTTTGGTGGTGGTCACCTGCATCGGTATCGTCGCGGCGCCGCTGATCGTCACGATCAGTGCGCCGGGTTTCACCGCGACCCCGGAAAAATTCGCGCTGACGGTGGATCTGCTGCGCATCGTCTTTCCGTACATCCTGTTCATCGCGCTGACCGCCGGCGCCGGCGGCATCCTCAACACCTGGAGCCGCTTCGCGGTGCCGGCATTCACGCCGGTGCTGCTCAACCTGTCATTCATCGGTTTCGCGCTGTTCGCGGCGCCCTGGTTCGATCCGCCGGTGAAGGCGCTGGGATGGGCGGTGTTTGTCGGCGGCATACTGCAGCTTGCGCTGCAACTGCCGTTCCTCGCCCGCATCGGCATGCTGCCGCGCTTGCGGCTGAATTTCCGCGATGAAGGCGTGCGCCGCGTGCTGCGCCAGATGGCGCCGGCCGTGTTCGGCGTCTCGGTCGGGCAGGTCAGCCTGCTGATCAACAATATTTTTGCGTCCTTCCTGATCACGGGCAGCGTGACCTGGCTTTATTTTGCCGACCGCCTGATGGAGTTTCCCGCGGGCATGCTGGGTGTCGCCCTGGGCACCATCCTGCTGCCCAGTCTCGCGCGCACGCATGCGGAACAATCGCCGCAGGCCTATTCGGAACTGCTCGACTGGGGTCTGCGCCTGACATTGCTGCTGGCGGTGCCGGCTGCTGCTGCACTGGCGCTGCTCGCGGTGCCGCTGGTGACCACGCTGTTTCATTACGGGGCGTTTACCGCGACCGATGTCATCAATACCCGCCATGCAGTGATCGCCTATGCGGTGGGTCTGGTCGGCCTCATTGCGGTGAAGGTGCTGGCGCCCGGTTTTTATGCGCAGCAGGACATCCGTACGCCGGTGAAAATCGCGGTGATTACCCTGATTGCCACGCAGCTGATGAACCTGCTGTTCATCTGGGAGTTGCGCCATGCCGGCCTCGCGCTGTCGATCAGCCTCGGCGCCTGCCTCAACGCCGGCCTGCTGCTGCGCGGTCTGCGCCGTCGCGCGATCTATGTGCCACAACCGGGCTGGGGCGTGTTCATGCTCAAACTGGCGCTGGCGGTGTATGTGATGGGTGTCGTGATCTGGATGGCGTCGGGCACCGCAACGAGCTGGCTGGGAGCGGCGGCGTCCGAACGCATCTGGCGTCTGCTGCTGCTGGTGATTGCCGGTGCTGCCGCATATTTTTCGAGTCTGTGGGTCATGGGATTCCGCCTGCATCATTTCAGGGTCAGGAATTAAACGGGTGTCAGGGTTCGGGCTGTGCGCCGACCAAGTTCGTGATAAATGATAGAGTGCATGCTCCGGCGCGCAGAATAATCGCGTGTCGGACACGTTCAATCAAAAGGTTAAAAGGTAATTTCGTCATGTTCCTCCTGGAGCGCCTGACTTCGCGTAGTTCGCGGTCGCTGGCCCGCAGTATCGGCTGGGGCGCGTCGAAGTCTTGCGGCAGTCTTCCAGGACGCACGCGCCCCTGGCAATTGAGTGCGTGGCAGCTCATGTTTTTGGCATTACCGCAGTCCGCAGCACCCGGAAATCCCCTCCTGCAGCGCCCCCCAGTTTTTCAAGCCGTAGTTTCCCGATCCCGCACGCCTGGTCGCCCGCATGGCGACGGATGCGTCGCGGGCGCTCGTCCATTTCACCTAAGGAGTAATCCCATGAAACGCATTCTGCTGACCCTGTTGGGCGTGATGTTCGCCGCATCTGCCACGGCCCAAACCCTCAAGGTTTCGGCCATTCCCGACGAGTCGCCGACCGAACTCCAACGCAAGTTTGCCCCGCTGGGCAAGTACCTGGAAAAGGCGACCGGCATGAAAGTTGAATTCACGCCGGTCACCGACTATGCCGCGACCGTCGAAGGCCTTGCCGCCGGCAAGCTTGACATGGTCTGGTATGGCGGTTTCACGTTCGTGCAGGCGCATATCCGCACCAAGGGCACGGCGATCCCGCTGGTGCAGCGCGAGGAGGACGAGAAGTTCCGCTCGGTGTTCATCACCAGGGCCGGCAGCGGCATTGCCAAACTCTCCGACCTGAAAGGCAAGAATTTCACCTTCGGATCGGTGTCCTCGACCTCGGGCCATCTGATGCCGCGCGCATTCATGCTGAAAGAGGGGCTCAATCCGGACAAGGACATGCGCATTGCGTTTTCCGGCGCGCATGATGCGACGGCGCTGCAGGTGGCCGGCGGCAAGGTCGAGGCCGGCGCGCTGAACGTTTCAGTGTGGGAAAAACTGGTGGAAGAGAAGCGGGTTGACCCCAAGCAGGTCGTGGTGTTCTATACCACGCCGCCGTACTACGATTACAACTGGACGGTGCGCGGCGACCTCGACAAGGCGGTCATCGAGAAAATCCGCAAGGCCTTCCTCGACCTCGATGCGAAGAATCCGGAGCATGCGGAAATCCTCAAGCTGCAGCGCGCGGCGCGTTTTGTGCCGACCAAGGTTGAGAACTACGCCAGCATTGAACAGGCGGCGCGTTCCGCCGGCTTGCTGAAGTAGTGCAGACGGATCCGCAGCCTGCGACCGCGGAGACCGCGCTCTCTGCGGTGCAGGTTTCATATGCGACCGGTGCGCCTGCGCTGGCGGATGTTTCGCTGACGCTGCAGCCCGGAGAGCATGTTGCCGTCATCGGTCCCTCCGGCGCCGGCAAGAGTACGCTGCTGGCGACTCTGGCCTGTGCCATGCGTCCTGCTGCCGGATCGGTGCGCGTGCTCGGCGTGGATCCCTGGACATTGCCCGCATCGGCGCTGCACGCCTTGCGCCGCCGCCTGTTTCTGGCGCCGCAGTTGCCGCCGCTGCCGCCGCGCCAGCGCGTGGTGCATGCGGTGCTGGCGGGACGCCTGCCGCAGTGGAGCACCTGGCAGGCGCTGCGTTCACTGGTTTATCCGCGGGATGCGGAGATTGCGCGTGCCGCGCTGGCGCGTTTCCACCTCGAAGACAAGCTGTTCCTGCGCTGCGACAAGCTGTCGGGCGGCGAGCGGCAGCGGGTGGCGCTGGCGCGGCTGATGGCTTCCGATGCCGGACTGCTGCTGCTGGACGAACCGGTGTCTTCGCTGGATCCGGCGCTGGCCCTCAATGCGCTGGAAGTCCTGCAAAGCGAAGCGACGGCGAGGGGCGCGACGCTGGTGGTCAGCCTGCATGCGGTGGATCTGGCGCTGGCACAGTTCCCGCGCATGATCGGCGTCAAGGCGGGGCGCGTGATGTTTGATCTGCCGCGGGCGCAGGTGACCGACGAGCGCCTGGCGGATCTGTACGGCGCTGAACTGAATGCCTCGGTGCAGGCCCTGCCCGAGGCGCCGGCAGCGGTGCTGCAGCTCACGCGCTGCACGTGAGCTGCATGTCATGAGCGGTCCTGCGATGGCCGGCACGGCGACTGTCCATCAATTGCGTGATCCGGCATGGCACGGCAGGGTTACGCTTGCAGTGGTTTTTTTTGCGCTGCTTCTGCCGGCGGGTTATCTCACCGAATTCAATCCGGCGACTTTATGGAGCGCGGCCAGCCTCGGCGCGCTGCGCCAGTTTCTCGGCAGTTTTTTTCCGCCGGCAACCTCACCCGAGTTCCTGAGGCTGGTGATCGAGTCGGCATGGAAAACCGTGGCGATCGCCACGGTCGGCACGGCCATTGCCATTGCCATCGCGCTGCCCACGGCGCTGGCGGCGACGCGCATCCTGTCGGTTTCCCGGATTGCCACCGGGCGCATGGCTGCGCTGCCAGCCGTGTTCCGCACGGGTATCCGCTGGCTGCTGATTTTTTTGCGCAGCATCCCGGAAATCGTGTGGGCGATGATTTTCGTGCGGGCCGTCGGGCTGGGCGACACTGCAGGCGTGATGGCCATCGGCATCACCTACGGCGGCATGCTGGGCAAGGTTTACATTGAAATCCTCGAGTCCGCGGACAACCAGGCCGCCACGGTGCTGCTGCAGAACGGCGCGGGCCGCCTGCAGGCGTTCTGGTACGCGGCCTTGCCGGTGAGCCTGCCCGAACTGACTTCGTACACCATCTACCGCTGGGAGTGTGCGATCCGCGCTTCGGTGGTGATGGGATTTGTCGGCGCGGGCGGCCTCGGCCAGCAGATGGAACTGTCGATGAAAATGCTGGCCGGCGCCGAGGTGCTGACCATGCTGCTGATGTTTGTCGCGCTGGTGTGGATCGCCGACCTGGTCAGCGCTTTTCTGCGCAGGATGCTGGCATGAGGCTCGCATGGGGCCCGCTGGCCGGGTTTGCAGCGGCCTGCGCTTTCCTGCTGCTTTGCGTGCTCAGTCTTTCGGGCGACTGGGCGAGTTTTTTTTCGCGCATTGCCGCGGAAAAAATGGGCGAGTTTGTCACCGGTTTCGTGCGGCCTGCGACTGACGCGGTGTTTCTGCGCAAGCTCGCTTACGCCACGCTGGAAACGCTGGCGATTTCCTGGCTCGGCACGCTGATCGCCTGTGTCGGCGGCCTGCTCGCGGCGCTGCCGGCTTCGGGCCGCTGGGGTCGCCTGCCGCGGCATGCGGCGCGGTTGCTGCTGAATGTGCTGCGCGCCATTCCGGAGCTGGTGTGGGCGGTGATGGCGGTGATCGCCGCCGGGCTGGGGCCTTTTGCCGGGACGCTGGCGCTGGCGTTTCACACCACCGGTGTGCTGGGACGGCTGTTTGCCGAGTCGCTGGAGAATGTGGCGCCGGAGCCGCATGCCAGCCTGCGCCGCCATGGCGTGGGAGCGGTGCCGGCGTTCTGCTATGCGACCTTCCCCCAGGTGCTGCCACAGTTGATGAGTTACTCACTGTACCGCTGGGAGATCAACGTGCGGGCGGCGGCGATACTCGGTGTGGTGGGCGCTGGCGGCCTCGGCCAGATGCTGCATTTCCACCTGAGCCTGTTTCAGACTTCGGAAGCGGCCAGCGTGCTGCTGGCGATGATCGTGCTGGTATGCCTGGTCGATGCGCTGAGCAATTATTCCCGGGCGCGGATGATTGCCTGATCTGGAGCCTGCGGGGTTTTTTATTCCTTGTCGCCCAGCGCCGCATCCACCGCGGCGCGATTCAGCGGCGCCGAAAACAGTTCGATGAAGTCATAGGCGTAACCGCGCAGGTAGGTGTTCCGCCGCAGCGCAATGCGCGTGGTGCTGGGTGCAAACAGGTGGTCGGCGTTGATCAGGCGGATGCCGTGGTCGCGCGCCGGATCGAAGGCCATCTTGGCGAGAATGCCGATGCCCATGCCCATTTCGACATAGGCCTTGATCACGTCGGCCGCGATGGCGGTGAGCACGACATTGGGCTGGATGCCGGCGGTGTCGAAGGCATGCTTGATCGGCGATTCCGGCGTGAAGGCGAAGTCGTAGGTGACCAGCGGATATTTCGCGATTTTTTCCAGCGTCAGCGGCCCGGCATTGAGCAGCGGGTGTTTCAGCGGCGTGATCACGCAACGCGTCCATTGCGCGCAGGGCAGTGTCACCAGATCGGTGAAGGCGTCATCGGATTCGGTGGCGATGCCGAGATCGGCGGAGCCGTTGCGCAGCAGCTCGGCAATATGGCCGGGGCTGCCCTCGCGCAGCGTGAGCCGGACTTGCGGGTAGCGCTGCGTGAAGCGTGCCACCACCGGCGGCAGGGCATAACGCGCCTGGGTGTGGGTGGTGGCAATGACCAGGGTGCCGCGACCGCCGGCATTGAATTCACGGCCCACGGTGCGCAGGTTGTCGGCGTCACGCAGCATGCGCTCGGCGATTTCGAGCACGATGCGGCCCGGTTCGGTGATGTCGGTGATGCGCTTGCCGTTGCGTACGAGGATGGTCACGCCCAGCTCCTCCTCGAGCAGGCGGATCTGTTTGCTGATGCCCGGCTGCGAGGTAAACAGGGTTTCCGCGGCATCCGAGACTTTCAGGCCGTTGCGGGCAACTTCGCGTAAATAGCGTAATTGATTTAAATTCAATGACTTACCCGAAAATTTAATTCTATATAACAAATTAGTCTGTGCAATAAATAACATATTCTTTGAAGATATATAAGGGGGTCATTACCATCGACAGCATCAAATTTCGAGGTGCTGCAGATGTATCTTTACGATGCGGTGGATCAAAAGCTGGTGGACGAACGGGTGGCGCAATTTCGCGACCAGACCCGGCGTTTTCTCGCCGGCGAGCTGACGGAAGACAATTTTCGTCCCTTGCGCCTGCAAAATGGCCTTTATATTCAAAGGTTTGCACCGATGCTCCGGGTGGCGATCCCCTATGGTCTGCTGGCCTCCAGGCAATTGCGGGCACTTGCTCACATTGCGCGCAAATGGGACCGCGGTTATGGCCATTTCAGCACCCGCCAGAACATCCAGTACAACTGGCCCAAGCTGGAGGACGTACCTGACATCCTCGCGCACCTGGCGTCGGTGCAGATGCACGCCATCCAGACCAGCGGCAATTGCATTCGCAACACCACCAGCGATCATTTCGCCGGGGTGGCCCCGGACGAGATCGTCGATCCGCTGCTGTGGTGCGAGCTGATCCGCCAGTGGTCGACCTTTCATCCCGAATTCGCCTACCTGCCGCGCAAATTCAAGATTGCGGTGTCGGGCGCCGAGCAGGACCGCGCGGCGATCCAGGTGCATGACATCGGTTTGCAGGCGGTGCGCGATGCCAGGGGCGAGACCGGCTTCCGTGTGCTGGTCGGCGGCGGCCTCGGACGCACGCCGATCATCGGTACCGTGATCCGCGAATTCCTGCCTTGGCCGCATCTCTTGAGTTATCTCGACGCCATCCTGCGCGTTTACAACCGCTACGGCCGGCGCGACAACAAGTACAAGGCGCGCATCAAGATCCTGGTCAAGGAACTGACGCCGGATGTGTTTCGCGCGCAGGTGGATGCCGAATGGGCGCACCTCAAGGACGGCCCGTCGACGCTGACGTCCGCCGAAGTGAATCGCATCACGCAACGCTTCACGCGTCCGCAGTACCAGACGCTGGAGCCGCTGTCGGTGCAGTACACCCAGGCGCTGGCGCGGGAGCGCGGTTTTGCCAACTGGGCGGGGCGCAACGTGCACCCGCACAAGGTGCCGGGCTATGCCGCCGTCACGCTGTCGCTGAAAAAAACCGGCGTGCCGCCGGGCGATGCGACCGCGGAACAAATGGACGCCGTCGCCGATCTCGCCGACCGTTACAGCTTCGGCGAACTGCGCGTGTCGCACGAGCAGAACCTGATCCTGTCGGATGTGAAGCAGTCCGATTTGCATGCCTTGTGGCTGGAAGCCAAGGCGCTGGGCCTGGCGACGCCGAACATCGGCCTGATCACCAACATCATCGCCTGCCCCGGCGGCGATTTCTGCTCGCTGGCGAATGCCAAGTCGATTCCGGTGGCGGAAGCCATCCAGCGCCGTTTCGACGACCTCGATTACCAGCACGACATCGGTGAACTGGATCTGAACATTTCCGGCTGCATGAATTCCTGCGGCCACCACCATGTCGGCCACATCGGCATCCTCGGCGTCGACAAGCAGGGTGCGGAGTTCTACCAGATCTCCATCGGCGGCGCGCAGGGCAACGCCGCGGCGCTGGGCAAAGTCATCGGCCCGTCGTTTGCGCAGGACGAAGTGCCGGAAGTCATCGAAAAACTGATTCAAACCTACCTTGCGCGCCGCGACAGTGAAGCCGAACGCTTCATCGATGTCGTGCGGCGCCTCGGCATCACCCCTTTCAAGGAGCATGTGTATGGCAACGCTGATCAAAAACGCGAAAATCGCAGCGGACAGCTGGCTGCGGCTTGACTGGACGGCCGACGGCAGCCTGCCGACGGTGCCCGCTGCGGGCGACATCATTGTTCCGCTGCAGCTGTGGCAGGCAATGAGCAGCGAGCTGCTCGCGCGCAATACCGGCCGCCTCGGCCTCTGGCTCGACAGCAGCGAAGATCCGGCACTGGTGGCAGACAGCCTTGAGGCCTTCAGCCTGATCGCGGTCAACTTCCCGCAGTTCACCGACGGCCGCGGCTATTCGACGGCACGCCTGCTGCGTGAACGTTATGGCTGGAAGGGTGAGTTGCGCGCCATCGGCGACATCCAGCGCGACCAGCTGTTTTACCTGCTGCGCTGCGGTTTCGATGCCTTCCTGCTCAATGACGGACTGGACGTCCCCCAAGAGGACTTGCTTCGCAGCGCCCAGGGCGCCCTGTCCGCTTTCAATGATTTCAGCGAAGCGTACCAGACCTCGGTCGAGCGGCCGCAGCCCCTGTTCCGCCGGCGCGAAGCCGTGGAAACGGCGTCATAGGCCATGGGCAGCGCCGGCATCGTTTACCTGGTGGGCGCCGGTCCCGGCGCGCCCGACCTGTTGACGCTGCGTGCGGCGGAGCTGCTGCGCCGCGCCGACATCGTGTTTCACGATGCGCTGGTGCATCCGGATACGCTGGCCCTCGCGGCACGCTCTGAAAAAGTCGCGGTCGGCAAGCGTTGCGGCAGGCATTCCACGGCGCAGCGTTTCATCAACAAGCGCCTGATCGACGCCGCGCACCGCCACGCGGTGGTCGTGCGCCTGAAGGGCGGCGATCCGATGCTGTTCGGCCGCGCGCAGGAGGAAATCGATGCGCTGACGCAGGCCGGCATACGCTTTGATGTGGTTCCGGGGGTGACGGCGGCACAGGCGGCCAGCGCCGAACTGGGCGTTTCACTGACCCAGCGCGGGATTTCACGCAGCGTTGTGCTCACCACGCCACGGGTCGGCGCGGAGGAGACCGCCAGCGACTGGGCCGCCGGCATCGGTGCCGGCAGCACGGTCGTGATCTACATGGGTGCGGGCAAGGCCGGGGAAGTCGCGGAGCAACTGCTGTCGCGCGGCATTGCCGGCGCGACGCCGGCGGTCATCATCGAAAACGCCACCCTGCCGGGGCGCCGAGAGGCCTGGTGCACGCTGGACACGCTGCAGCAATCGGCGCAGGCGGCGATCAGCGGGCCTGCGCTGATCGTCATCGGGCGCGCGCTCGACAAGTCGAAACATTCGGCAGGGGCGGGCGCTGCCGTGCTGCTGGCGGCACAGGCCTGAGCCCGGAGCGGGAGAGCGGTTCCTTGGGCAGGCCGGCGCTTTATGATGATCTGATCATGGATCACATCAGAAACGCCCGCAATTACCGTGCAATCGCCGATCCTGACCATGCCGCGGTCGGGGAAAACCCGCTCTGCGGCGACGAGCTGAAAATGTATCTCTCCCTGGATGGCGGCGGCCGCATCGCCGACATCGCTTTCGAGTGTTCCTGTTGCGGCATCACCATGGCGTCGGCATCGCTGATGACCGAGCATGTGATGGGCTGCGGCCTTGAAGCGGCAGCGGACATGGCGCAAGCGTTCAAGGGGATTGCGGATGGCGCGAACCATTCCACTTCATCAACGGATCCCGTCGTGCAGACGGTTCTGGAGATTGCACGCCAGTATCCCGCGCGGCAGCGCTGTGCCGCCTTGCCCTGGGAGACGCTGGGCCGGCTGATCGAACAGCTGCCGCGCTCCGGCCGCAGGGTCCGACAGGGCCGCGCCTAGCTCCGTCCTGCTGAATCACGCTAAAATTCAACCTTTTAGCGTGATTTTCAGGATACAAGGCTGGGCTCATGCAAATCCTGCGCAGCATTCCGGACGCTGCTTCAAGTCCCATCGCGCTGACCATCGGTAATTTCGACGGGGTTCATCTCGGTCACCAGGCGATGCTGGCCAAGCTGCGTGCTGCGGCCGCAGCGCGCGGCCTGCCGGCCTGCGTGATGACCTTCGAGCCGCATCCGCGCGAATTTTTTGCGCCGGACAAGGCACCCGTGCGCCTGACCAGCCTGCGTGAAAAACTGGAACTGCTGGGGCAGCACGGTGTCGAGCGTACGCATCTGCTGCGTTTCAACTTTGCGCTGGCGCAGGTTACGGCGCAAGAATTCATTGAGCGCATCCTCGTGCGCGGCCTCGGTGTGCGCTGGCTGCAGGTGGGCGACGATTTCCGTTTCGGTGCGCGGCGTGCCGGTGATCTGAACATGCTGAAAGCGCATGCGGCGCAATATGGTTATGCAGTCGAGGCGATGACGACGCTGGGACTCGACGGTGAGCGCGTGTCGAGTACGGCAGTGCGCGAAGCGCTGGCTGCCGGCGATATGAGCAAAGCAGGGCGTTTGCTCGGCCATCCGTACCGCATCAGCGGACGTGTGGTGCGCGGCGACCAGTTGGGCCGCAAGCTGGGTTTTCCGACGGCGAATGTGCGGATGAAACATAATCGCCCGCCGCTGAGCGGAATTTTTGCGGTGGAGTTCCGGCGCGCGGACGGCGTGCCGCTGCAGGGCGTGGCCAGCCTGGGCGTGCGGCCAACAGTGAAGGCGCAGGGGGCTGCCCCGGTGCTAGAGGTGTATCTAATTGATTTTAAAGAAGAAATTTACGGTGAATCGGTGAGTGTGGATTTCCTGCATAAATTCCGCGACGAAGCGAAATACGTGGATCTCGAAACACTGAAGCAGCAGATCGCGCG
>CAZSIR010000032.1:0-24161 GCA_964606765.1 uncultured Bordetella sp.
TAGGCCGCGCGCTTGTCCATGCCGCGCTCCTCGTTGAAGATGCCGTAGGCCTTGCCCGCCGCGCCATGCGGCCAGTAATCCGACACCAGCGGAAAAGGCACGCCACCCAGATGCTCGGCCCAGGCCTTGAGGCTGGGCAGCGGATCAGCGCTGAGTTGCAGGATTTCACAATTCAGCTTCTTGAATTCGTCGTAGTTCGCACGGAACCCGTTGACCTGGTTGGTTCATCCGCCGGTAAAGGCAAAAGGCATGAACGCAACGACCAGCGGTTTTCCCTTGAAACCGGAAACCGACACCTTCTGTTCGGTATTGTGCGCGGCCAGCGAAAAATCCGGCGCGGCGCTGCCTGCTTGAATTTCCATACGGGTTCTCCTGTTGGATGGCTCGAATTGCAAAAATGCGAACTGCGGAACAACAGATGCAGCATAACTGGCCGGGGGGCCGGCTGCAATTGTGTCTGCACTGATCGGCGCAGCGCAATGGATCAGCCGCGCCGGCGTTCTGCCCGGATCATGTAAAGACTGGTGCCGACGATCACCGCCGCGCCCAGCCACAGCCAGGGCCCCGGCACATCCCCCCACACCACAAAACCGATGGCCGCCGCCCACAGCAGCGCGGTGTAGCGCACCGGCGCAATCATCGACGCCTCGCCGATACGCAGCGCCTCGATGATGAGGAAATGGGCGGCGCCGTTGCAAATTCCGGCGGCGACAAACCAGAATGCCGCCGCGGCGGTCACCGGCAGCCAGCCGAAAGGCGCCGTCAGCAGGCCGGCAACCAGCAGAATGATGTTGGACCAGAACAGGATTGCCAGCGAGGTCTCGGTGCGCGACAGCCGTCGCGTCAGCACATCCCGCAGCGCATTGACCAGCGCCGCCGCCACCGGCAGCAGCAGCGCCCACTCGAATGCACTGCTGCCCGGGCGCATGATGATCAGCACGCCGGCAAAACCGCCGAGAACCGCAATCCAGCGGTGCAGGCCGATGCGCTCGCCAAGCAGCGGCGCCGACAACGCGACCATGAAAATCGGACTCACAAAAAGCATGGTCACTGCGGTCGCGAGCGGCAGCTCACCCAGGCTCCAGACGATCAATACCGAACCGACCACGAACATCATGCCGCGGAAAAACTGCCCGGCCCGATTGTGCACCCGCAGTTCGCCCCAGCGATTGCCCTGCATCAGGCAGGGAATCATCACCAGCAGCGTGGCCGCCTGGCGCAGGCCGATCACCTGGCCCACCGGATGTGACAGCACCAGGTATTTGGTCATCGCATCATTGGCGGTCAGCAGCGCGACGCCGGCCGCCATCAGTACCAGCCCCTTGATTGCGGACGTCATCGGCCGGCATTCCCCGGCGGCGGACTGCGCCACAACATGGCGGCAGACACGGCCAGCAGCGTGCCCGCCAGCAGCAACCCGCTGCTGAAACCCAGGCCGGCTCCGAGCAGCAGACTGGCGACGACGGGCCCAAGGATCTGGCCGAGTGCAAACGCCGCAGTCATTGCCGCAGTCAGCGGCACCGCGTGCACCCCGGCAGCCACGCGCGCCTCCTGGATGCTCAGCATGGTGATCACCATGAAGGTGCCGCCAACGCACAGCGCCGCCGCCATGATGCCGGCGATGCCGCTCCAGAACACCGGGATCACCACCCCCAGTGCCATCACCAGATGACAGGCCATCCACACCCGGCGCGGCGCGAAACCGCGCAACAACCCTGCGGCCATGAGCGTCGACAGCATGGCCGCGGCGCCGAACAGGGGCCAGGCCCAGCCGAAAATCGCCGGATCAGGGATGATTTCGCGCGCCATCGCCGGCAGGAAAGTGGCCGGGATGATGTAACCGAAGCCGGACACGCCGAAGCAGAACACCAGCAGCCGCGCATCGCGGGTCCAGGTCATGCCACCCGCCGTCACGCGCCTCGCCCCGGGCGTCATGCCCGCGCCGCCGCGATAAGTGCGCCACACGGCCGCCGTCACCAACAGCGCCAGCATGCCGAGCACGATCCACAGTCCCGAGGACGTCACCGGATGCTGCATCAGCACGGCACAGGTCACACCCACCACCAGGGTGCCGGCGCCGACGCCGGCAAAAATCAGGCTGTTCAGCAGCGGCTGCTGCAGGGATGCCAGGCGGTCGAGGCACCAAGAAAACGCAAAAATCGCGATCCACGCATTGGCGATGCCGGCAATCAGGCGCAATGCAAACCAGCTCGGGTAGTGGTCAACCAGCCCCATGGCCAGGGTGGCCACGGCAATGATGAGCATGCTCGCGAGCACGGCAGTTTCATCGCGCACGCGCAATCGCGTGGCGAGCAGGGAGCCGAGGAAATAGCCCAGATAATTCGCCGTCGCCAGATAAGCGCCCGCCGCAACGCTCAAACCGGCGTCGCCCTGCATCAACGGCAGCAGCGGCGTGAATGCAAAACGGCCGATGCCCATGGCCACGGCCAGCGCAGCCATGCCGGCAAATGCAATACGAAGCGCGGCGGCCTGTGTCATGGATCCCGGAATATACCCGATCCCGGGTTTCATCAATTAATTCAATAAAAACAAATAGTTATGATATATTCCCGGATTGAGCCGCCATCCACCCACCAAAGTTATCCAGCAAACAGCCCGATGAGCATCAACTGGTTCCCCGGCCACATGGCCGTTGCCGTCGAAAAGATCAAGAAAGCGATGGCCGACCACGACGTGGTGATCGAGATTCTCGACGCCCGCTGCCCGATGGCGAGCGCGAATCCCCTCGTCGAGTCGCTGCGCATCCACCGCCAGCGGCCCTGCCTGAAAGTACTGAACAAGCTGGATCTCGCAGATCCCGCGGTCACGCCGTCGTGGCTGGCATTTTTCAACGCGCAGAAAAACGTGCAGGCGATCACGCTGTCGGCAAAAAAACCCGGCGATGCGGCAAAAATTGTCGCCGCCGCAAAAAAAATCGCACCGCATCGCAATGACAACATCAAGCCGCTGCGCATGCTGGTCATGGGGGTGCCCAACGTCGGCAAATCAACGCTGATCAATGCGCTGCTCAAACAGCGCAAGGCCAAAGTCGGTGATGAACCGGCGGTGACCAAGGCACTGGCGCACTACGAGTTGACCCCCACGGTGAGCCTGACCGATACACCGGGACTGATGTGGCCCAAGATCGAGCACCCGGATGACGGCCTGATGCTCGCCGCCAGCCACATCATCGGCACCAAGGCCTATATCGAATCCGAAGTCGCGATCCGCCTGGCGGAAATCATGCTGGAACGTTATCGCAAGGTGCTGGTAGCGCGTTACGGCTTTGTCAATGAGGGCCGGTCACTGGATGGTGTCGGCGTGATCGAGGGGGTGGCTGCCAAACGCGGCTTCAAACTCAAGGGCGGTGATTTTGATTTCGACAAGGCCGCACTGGCGCTGCTCGGTGATTACCGCAGCGGTGCGCTGGGCAAAGTCAGCCTGGAGACACCGGCGACACGGGCCGCCAGACCGCCGGCCATCGGCAAAAACAAGGACGCCATCGAGGATGCGCCCGAAGCGGAATAAACCGCATCGGCACAGAGCGAAGCGCGTATAGTGGTCTGACACGCACAACGCGCGTCCAAGGATCCACCATGACCGACCCGGACTACATCGCCGCGTACCAGAAAATCGCCGGCAAATACGAGAACAACCAGTCCACGATGGAAGACTATCTGGAAGCAATCAAAAAGCTGAAAGAAAAGTTTTTCAAGGACAATGCCGCCGGCGTATTGCCGGTGGTGCCGTAACACTCCCCAAAAAAAACAGGGCGACGCCGCGGCGTCGCCCTGTCATCCATCGCAGTGATTGATCAGGCGGCTTGCGGTCGCACGCCCTTGATCTGTGTGCGGAACAGCAGGCGGCGCTCGCTGGCATCAAACGCCGTGCGTTTGTGCATTACGCAGCGGTTGTCCCAGATCAGCAGGTCGCCGACTTTCCATTTCTGGAACCAGGCCAGATCTTCCTGCGAGGCATGCGCCCACAGGCGGTTGAGCAGCGCTTCGCTGTCTTCCAGGCTCATGCCCATCACATAACCGAAGGGCCGGCGGCCGAGGAACAGTGCCTTGCGCCCCGTCACCGGATGACGCACGACCACCGGATGCACCGCACCCGGCGCCTCACGCGGATCGGTCACCGCCTTGAATCCCGCGCGCAGATCGCCGGCGCTGTTGCGGCTGGCATCGTGCTTGATGGTTTTGCCTTCGATCGCAGCCTTGAGGTCGGCCGGCAGGGTTTCATAGGCATGGTACATATTGAGAAAACCGGTTTCGCCGCCGGTCTTGGTGACTTCGACACCATAGAGCAAGGCGCCGGACGGCGTGATGTCGTTGTACGACATGTCGGTGTGCCACACCGCTTCGCCGTAACCGAGGCTGCCGATGGATTTGCCGTCGACCTTGATGTTGGACATCACGGTCATGTCGGGAAAACCTTCGACCCAGGGTTTGCCGGTGGTGTTGATCGGCGCCTTGTCGAGCTCGCCGAAGCGGCGGCTGAAGGTCTGCAGTTGTTCCTTGGTCATGTTCTGGCCGCGGAAACGCAGCACATGATGCTGCATCCACGCATCGTGGATTTGCGCGAACTGGGCGTCGGAAATATCTTGTGTCAGGTCGATGCCGCTGATGTCGGCGCCGATATGTTTGGTAATGGGTGTAACGGTGATACCGGATCGGGCGGCGGATGTTGCGGTGTGAACTGCAGCGGCGGTTGCGGACATGGCGGATCTCCTCTGGGCTCTGTCTGTCGTGATCGGGGCGTGCCGGAATTATACCCGCATATTATTAATAATCAATAATTATTCCATTCATGCCGCCCCGCCGGTATACTGCCCGCCGTTGCTTCATCCCTTTATGCCATTGAATACATGAGTAAAAAATGTCATCGCCCGCCAGCGAACTGACCCAGACCCTGCCGGAAAAAGTCGCCGCGACGCTCGCCGAGCGCATCGTTGACGGCAGCTATCCGCCGGGGTCGCGGCTGATTGAAGCGCTGCTGTCGAAGGAGTTCGGCCTGAGCCACGGCCCGATCCGCGACGCGCTGCGTTCACTGCAGCACGCGGGACTGGTGACGATCCTGCCCTACCGCGGCGCGGTGGTGACTGACGTCACGGTGCGCGAGATCAAGGAGCTTTATCAGGTGCGTGCCGCGCTGGTCGGACTTCGCGCGCGCTGGATTGCCGAAGACCCGCAGCGCGGTGAACTGGTCGCACTGGTGAAAGAACCGATTGCACGCATGCAACAGCTTGCCGGCAGGGACCGCGCCGAATACACGCGCACGGCGCTGATGGTCAATCGCACGTTCACCGAAAGCCTGTCGAACAACTGGCTGCGTTCGACACTGGCCTCGCTGATGCTGCAGACCAGCCGTTACACGCGGCTCGCACTGGCCTCGGTTGCACACCAGAAGTATTCAGCCAGGCAGTGGCAGGCGCTGCTTGATGCCATCGAAGCGGGGGACGGAGAAGGCGCGGAAAAAATCGCCTCCACGCTGTCGCAGGCAACGCGGGATGAAGCGACCAAATTCCTCGAGCAGGCCGCAGCATCGCCCGTCCAACCAGCCCGCAGAAAAAAACCGGCCGCCTGACGGCGGCCGGTTTCGCACTCAATCCGGAATTTCCGTGCAGCCTACCAGCGCAGCAGGCGCGGGCCGAGCAGCGCACCCGCCACAGTGGGAATCAGCATGCCGAGCAGATACCAGATGCCGATGAACGGCGCCGCCAGTTCCGGGCAGTGCAGCGCATAAATCGTCGCGCCCAGTCCGCCTGCCAGCAGACCCGCAGCGGCACCCGCCTGCGCCGGCCGCACCGGCGCCAGAGTTTTCATGACCCGCAGCAGCAGCACAAAAGCCGGCGCTGAAAGCAGGGTCACGCTCAGGGGGCAGGATGCCCAGGTTTCACCCCACATCAGCATGCCGCGGTCTTCCGGCGCCGCCCGGAGCAGCACGATGACCGCCAGAAGCCATATTGCCAGCACCGGCGCAGCCAGTGCTGCAACGCTGCGGCCCAGCGCCACGCCGGGACGCGAGAGCCGCACCATGGCAAGCAGCGCAGCAGCGCCCAGAGCCAGCGGAAACACCAGTTTCACCCAGAACATCGGCAGCCGTACCGCTTCGGCAATATCCGGCCGCACACCCATCATCTGCACCATCAGCAGCGTCGCGGCGATCAATCCGAAAACCAGCGCGAGGGCATAACGCCGCCGCCAGATGCGCGGCGCAACCGCATCCGCGTCGCTCGCCAGCATCGCAATCAGGTCATCCGTTTTCATCGTGACTCCTTATCAGTTCGGCCAGCGCCTTCATGCCGCGATGCACCCCCACTTTGACCGCCGCTTCCGACATGCCGGTGGCGCGTGCCGCTTCCGCCACCGACAGCCCTTCCAGTTTCATGTGCACAATCGGCAGGCGCATCCGGTCGGGCAGCTGTTCCAGCAGCTTCAGCAGATCCCGCCGCGCCTCCGTCGCATCGTGCGCAGAAACCGCGAATACTTCCAGTTCTTCATCCAGCGGGTCCTGCAGTACTTCCCGTCCCGCCCTGCGCCGCAACAGATCCACCAGCTTGTAGCGCGCAATGGCGTGTATCCAGGCCGTCAGCGGCTGGTCAGGATCGTAAGTGTGCCGCTGGTTGTGCACGGCCAGCAAAGTCTCCTGCACCAGGTCTTCCACATCGTCCGGCAAACGCGCCAGCCTTACGCGCAGAAAACCCCGCAGATGCGCACTCAAATCCCTGAGGAAGACATGGTAAGCAGCTTCCTCACCCGCCATTGCCCTGATCAGCAGATCCCGCAGTTGTGTTTCGCGTTCGCTCACGCTGCCTTGTCTTTCTATTCGTGGTCAGGACGGGGTTGGTTACAGGTCTGCAAAAAAATATTTCCGGCCGAATTCTGCCTGATTTCGTAACCGGATGCCGTTCGGGCACGAACTAAGCTGCATGCCGGACAACATGGGTTGACCGGCAAAACCACCCTAACACAGGAGATTTCAAAATGTTCACTCGCAAATTCGCAGGTTTCGCAGTCGCCGGTCTGTTGCTCGCTGCCGGTGCCGCCCAGGCCAATTCGGGATTCCCGTCCGCTGCGCAGGAAGGCTCTGAATACTCGGTGAATGCGCCGCTGCCCGCGCAAACCGCCGGCCTGACCGGCGCCAGCCAGTCTTTCCCTTCAGCCGCGATTGAAGGCAGCGAGCGCACCGAGCGCATTGCCGTGCAAAGCACCCCGCGCAATCTGGAGCGCAGCGTGGCCGAAGGCCGCACCGGCGTGTTCCCCAATTCGGCGATGGAATAAAGCGGGATTTTTTTACGGCGGGTTGTAACCAACACCCGCCCTCCGCCGAACTAACCTGCAGACCGCCCGCGCCGGACCTCCGGCCGGGCGGTCGCACACCCGACCACCCTCAAACAGGAGCTTTCAAATGAACTCGAAATCCCTCGCCATCACCGCAGTGACCCTGGCCGCCCTTGTTTCCGGCGCCGCCATCGCGCAGGACAAAGGCGCCTCGATCAAAGGCGAAAAAGAGCGTTGCTACGGCATCTCGCTCGCCGGCAAGAACGATTGCGCCGCAGGCCCGGGCACCAGCTGCGCCGGCACCAACAAGACCGACTATCAGGGCAATGCCTGGAAATATGTCGCCAAAGGCACCTGCACCGGCATCAAGACCCCCACCGGCACCGGTTCCCTGAAGCCCATCTAAGCAACCTGTCAGTCCGTAAAAGCGCACCTCCTGCCATGACCCACATCCTCGACGCCGGATTGGGGTTGAAACCGCAGCATTTCGACGCTGCGCTCGACTGCAATGCGGCGGGGTTGTGGTTTGAGGTGCACCCTGAAAATTACATGATCGACGGCGGACCCCGCCTGGCCTGGCTTGAGGCAATCCGCGACAAACACCCGGTTTCCCTGCACGGCGTTGCGCTGTCCCTCGCTGCCGATGCTGAACCTGACCCGGCGCATCTGCGCCGGCTGGCGGAACTGGTACGGCGCATTGAACCCGCGCTGGTCTCCGAACACCTGGCATGGTCTGCATGGCGCGGCGCCTATCATCCGGACCTGCTGCCGTTTCCACGCAGCGCAGAAGCACTGGCGCGCATCACCGGCAACATCCTGCGCGCGCAGGATGCACTGCAGCGGCGCATTGCCATCGAAAACCCCTCGCATTACCTGAAGCTTGAAGGCCACGAATGGTCCGAGACCGATTTTCTGCGGGAAATCGCGCAACGCACCGGTTGCGGGCTGCTGCTCGATGTCAATAATGTCCATGTCAGCGCCAGCAACATGGGGTATTCCGCCACGGATTACCTGGACGCCTTCTCCGCACAGCACGTAATGGAAATCCACCTCGCCGGCCACACGCCGGACCCCAATCTCGGCAAGGCCCTGCTGGTGGACAGCCATGACGCGCCGGTTGCGCCGGAAGTCTGGGCCCTGTATCAGCGCCTGATCCGCCGCATCGGCGCCAGGCCGACGCTGATCGAACGCGATGACAATCTGCCTGCATTCCATGTCCTGCTGGCCGAATGCGCGCAGGCGGCGGCCATCCTCAACGCACCGCTGGCGGAGGCCGCATGATGAATGCCACAGGCGCACTGACCCGCTTCCAGGACGATTTCTCTGCAGCACTGCTGGCGCCGGCAGATGACTTGCCGCAGGCCATGGCAATGCTCACCGCACAGCCCGCGTTTGCGGTTTACCGCAATACCGTGATGAAAGGCTGCATCGATGCGCTGCAGGCCAACTACCCGGCGGTCACGCGGCTGGTGGGTGAGGAATGGCTGCGCGCCGCTGCGGCGATTTATGTGCGCAACGCCCTGCCCGACCGGCCGACGCTGCTGCACTATGGCGCCGGCTTCGCGGATTTTCTCGCGCGCTTCGAACCGGCCGCCGAACTGCCCTACCTGCCCGGCGTAGCCAGGCTCGACCGCTGCTGGATCGAAGCCCACGCCGCCGCCAGCGAAGACGCCCTGACCGGGACTGCGGCCCGGCGCCTGGCGGAGAGCAATTTTTTCCGGGCACGATTGCAGCCGCACGCAGCCGCGCGCTGGGCCTGGTTTGACGACGCCCCGATTTACAGCATCTGGTCACGCAACCGCGGCAGCGAAACCACGGCTGGCGACATCGACTGGCGGCCCGAGGGCGCCCTGCTGACCAGGCCCCGTGACGCCGTGCAGTGGCGCGCGCTGGACCGCGCCGGCTGCGCCTTTCTCGACGCCTGCGCCGCCGGCGGCACCCTCGCGATGGCCGCACAGGCCGCGCTTGAAGCGCAGGCCGACGCCGACCTTGGCAGACTGATCTCCATATTGCTCGAAGCGGGCGCGTTCAGCCGCCTGCATCTGAATCCCTGAACCGGAACGCCCGGCAACAACCTCTGAGGAGACCCCCATGACCCCTTCCAGCGCAATGTCCGAAACCCCCGCCGCCGGCATCATCGGCCTGTGGAATCGCATGGCCGAAAAACTGGAAGCCCTGATCAGCCACAACCTCATTGCGCTGGTCTCGCGCGTGTCCGTTGCGGCCATCTTTTTTTATTCGGCGCGCACCAAGGTCGACAGCCTGCTCACCATCAAGGACACGACCTTCCTGCTGTTTGAAGAGGAATACAAGCTGCCGCTGCTGCCGCCTGAATTCGCCGCACACATGGCGACCTATGCCGAACACCTGTTTCCGGTCCTGCTGGTGCTGGGCCTGTGCACGCGGCTGTCGGCGCTGGCGCTGCTGGGCATGACCGCGGTGATCCAGATTTTTGTCTATCCCGACGCCTGGCCCACGCACCTGACCTGGGCGGCGCCGATGCTCTACCTGATCGGCCGCGGCGGCGGCGGCTGGACTGCCGACCATCGCCTTGGAATCCGCTGACAGCGGATGGGATCAATCATTCATTGATGACGTCCAGCACCGGTTTGCCGACCATGCGGCGCTCTTCGTAGGCCGCATGCGCCTCCTCGACATTGTCCAGCGTGTAACGCCCGGCAATGCCGATCTTCAGCGATCCATCCAGCAGCGCTCCGAAAATATCGGCGGCACGGCGCTGGATTTCCGCAGCGTCGCGCAAGTGATCGGCAAGCCGTGGCCGCGTCAGATACAGGGAACCGGATTCCCCAAGCTCCAGCGGATCGAGATCCTTCACCGAGCCCGAAACATTGCCATAGTTGACGATCAGGCCGCGGGTGCGCGCAGCGCGAAAACTGTCGCGCAGCGAAGTCTTGCCGATCGAATCGTAGACCACATCGACGCCCCGCCCCCCGGTGGCTTCGCGCACGGCTTCAACAAACCGCCCGCCGTCATACAACAGCACCAGGTCCGCGCCGCGCTCACGAGCGACCGCCGCCTTATGTTCCGAACTGGTGGTGGCGAGCACGCGCGCACCGCTGCGTTTCGCCAGCTGGATCAGCACCTGGCCGATGCCGCCGGAAGCGGCGTGCACCAGACAGCTTTTGCCCGGCCCGAGTTGCCCGACGTCATGCGCGAGGTAATGCGCGGTGTATCCCTGGAATACCGATACCGCCGCGAGGTCCAGCGGCACGGCATCCGGCACCTTCACCGCCTGCCATGCCGGCACCACGGCGTATTCGGCATAACTGCCCCAGACGATGCACCAGGCCACGCGGTCGCCGACCGCATGCGTGGTCACGCCCGCGCCGACCGCCTCGACGATACCCGCGCCCTCCATGCCCAGCGTGCAGGGCAACCGCACCGGATAGGTCCGCGACTGTTCATACTTGCCCTGCCGGGTATGGATATCCATGAAATTGATGCCGGCGTGATGGACGCGGACGAGCAATGTTCCGGGCGCCGCAACAGGCACCGGCACATCGAGGCGCTGCAGGACTTCGGGGCCGCCGTACTGGTGGATTTGTATGCTTTTCACTTTGATTGATTTGTCTGAATGATGATGAATTATCGCGCATTCCAGTCGCGGCTTCCCGTGCCGCGTAAGGACTGCCAGAATGCGGCGACTGATGGCTTAACAAAAAAGATGCGGGCAAGGAATTTTCCGCATAACCATGGGTCAGATGGCAACAGCGGGATCAACAAGGAGAATCATCATGGAGCGACGCGGATTTCTGCAGGGACTGACGCTGGCGGCATTGGCGCCGTCCATTTTCGGCACGGCACGTGCCGCCGAAGCCGCCAGCATGAAAGACATCGAGGCCATGCAGAAAAGCTGGCGCAATCTCCTCGCCGCCGGTTTCAAGGCGCCGGCGCCGACCGACGCGTTGAAACTGTCGAATGAAGAATGGCGCAAGCGGCTCGACCCCGCCCAGTTCAAGGTGCTGCGCGAAGAAGGCACCGAGCGCCCCGGCAGCAGCCCGCTGAACGCCGAAAAGCGTGCCGGCATTTTTGCCTGCGCCGGCTGCGATCTGCCGCTGTTCACTTCCGAAATGAAATACGAGTCCGGCACCGGCTGGCCGAGTTTTTTCACGACCATCC
This sequence comes from uncultured Bordetella sp., assembly GCA_964606765.1. GTDB lineage: Bacteria > Pseudomonadota > Gammaproteobacteria > Burkholderiales > SG8-41. The sequence goes on from CAZSIR010000032.1 coordinate 11,424, forward strand.
CCGGCGCCTTTGCGATGAAAAAGGATTTCCTGCTGATCCTGCCGCGCACCGAATACCACTGCCAGCGCTGCGGCGGCCATCATGGCCATGTCTTCGAAGACGGGCCGGTGCCGACCCGGCAACGCTGGTGCAACAACGGCGTTGCGCTGAAATTCATTCCGAAGCAGGGCTGATCCACGGCATGAACCGCTGAGCGCAGGCGCCGGCAATTGCGCTACACTGGCTTCAGTCACAGGAGCCAGCCAACTTGCCATTAACCCCCTACCGTTTGCGACCGGCCGAGGGCGGCGATATCCAGGAAATCGCCGTGATGTCGCGCTGCCTGATTGAAGTCGGCCTGCGCGGCTGGACCTGGCATCCCACCCGCGTTGCGCGCGCCCTGCGCGCCCGCGAAACCTGCGTGCTGATCGCCGAAATGCGCATTGCTTCCGCACCACAAGCCATCGGCGGTTTTGCCATTGCCGAATTCGGCGACAGCAAAATGCATCTGTCGCTGCTCGCAGTCAAACCCTCATGCCAGCGCAGCGGCATCGGCCTGGCGATGATCGAATGGCTGATCGAATCGGCGCTCACGGCGGGCATCGACCACATCACCGTTGAAATGCGCGCCAACAATTTTGCCGCGCGCAGCTTCTATGAAGCGCTGGGCTTCCGTCATCAGCAGTACATCGCCGGCTATTACCAGAACATCGAAGCCGCAATCCGCATGCGCCGCGACCTGCATCAAAACGCCAGCCTGCGCGAATCAAAAAAAATCGTTTAAAATCAAATATTTATATGATATCAGGCATCAAGGCACTGACCTTCGACACTTTCGGCACCGTTGTCGACTGGCGCACCAGCATCATCAACGACCTTTCCGCATGGGGCCGCACGCGCGGGCTCGACACTGACTGGACCGCCTTTGTCGATGAATGGAAAACCGCCTACAAGCCGGGCATGGACAAGGTGCGAAAAGGCGAATGGCCGTGGACGACCATTGACGGCATCTACCGCAAGGCGCTTGACGCCATGGCGCCGCGTTACGGCCTCGCTCAACTCGACGACGCGTCACTGCATCACATCAACCGCGTCTGGCACCGCCTGCTGCCCTGGCCTGATTCCGCGGCAGGGCTCACGCGACTGAAGAAAAAATTCCTGATCTCGACGCTGTCCAACGGCGACGTCGACATGCTCGCCAACATGGCCAGGCACGGCGGCCTGCCCTGGGACGCCATCCTGTGCGGGCAGATATTCCGCCATTTCAAGCCTGACCCGGAAATCTACCTCGGCGCCATCGAGATGCTCGGCTGCAGGCCGCAGGAAGTGATGATGGTCGCTGCGCACAACGACGACCTGAAACACGCGCGCAGCCACGGCATGCGCACCGCCTTCATTCTGCGGCCGACCGAGTACGGCCCGGCGCAGAACACCAACCTCAAGGCAGACGGGCCGTGGGATGTGATCGCCAGGGACCTCGGCGAACTGGCAACTGCGCTGGGCGCCTGAGCCCCGCTGTTGGAGACATTTCGCGCATTCACGCCGCTCCATGGCGTTGCCGTGCTGGTGGTGGCGCTGCTGATCGCCCTGTGGGTTTTTATCGGCAGGCGCCAGCGCGCTGACCGGCCGACGCCGCTGGAACGCGGTCTCGCCTGGATCAATCTTGCGATCTGGTTCGGCGCCCACCTGTGGTGGGTGATCCCGCCGGCCCTGGACATCAAAACCACGCTGCCGCTGCAGCTTTGCCACATCGCATCCGTACTGGCTTCGCTGTTGCTGCTGACGCGCCGGCGCTGGATGCGGACACTGGTGTTTTTCTGGGGTTTCGGTCTTTCAACGCAGGCAATCCTCACCCCCGGACTGACCGATCCGCCCACCTCGATCTGGTTCTGGGGCTTCTGGCAGCAGCACGGTTTCCTGCTGGCGGTCGCGATTTACGATGTCATGGTCCTTCGCTTCCGGCCGGAATGGCGCGATTACGGAATCGCCTGCGCAGCCACCTTCGCCTATGCGCTGGCCGTGATGCCGGTCAACCTGCTGTTCGACGCCAATTACGGGTTCATCGGCGCCACACGCCCGGACACGCCGAGCATCGTTGATGTGCTGGGGCCGTGGCCGCAGCGCCTGCTGCTGATCGCCGCACTGGTCGCCCTGGCTTTTGCCCTGCTGAAACTCGTCGCGCAATGCGCCGGACGCCGGTCCGGATAAAGCCTGCAATCACTGCAAGGCGCCATGACGCGCCAGCGCCCAGGCCACATGCTCCCGCACCAGCGCCGACGGATGATCCGCGCGCGACTTCAGCGCGGCGATGATTTCCGGCGAACCGCGCGCCGCAGTTTGAATATTGCCCAGACCCACCGCGAGATTGCGCAGCCAGCGTTCGTGACCAATACGATGAATCGCACTGCCAGCCAACCGCGTGGCAAAAGTTGCTTCATCCCAGGCAAACAGCTCGGTCAGCGCCACATCGTCGAGACCGTTGCGCACATTGAAATCATCCTCTTCCGTCACCTGCGCAAAACGGTTCCACGGACAGACCAGCTGGCAGTCGTCGCAGCCATACACGCGGTTGCCGATCAGCGGCCGCAGCGCCTCGGGAATGCTGCCTTTCAGTTCAATCGTCAGATAGGAAATGCAGCGCCGCGCATCGAGCTGGTACGGCGCGACGATGGCCTGGGTCGGACAAATGTCCAGGCACTTGCTGCAGCTGCCGCAGTGCTCCGGCTGCGGGCCGTCCACCGGCAAGGGCAGCTCGGTATAGATCTCTCCGAGGAAAAAAGCCGAACCGCCCTCGCGGTTCAGCAGCAGCGTGTGTTTGCCGCGCCAGCCGAGGCCCGCCTTCTCGGCAAGCGCCACTTCCATCACCGGCGCGCTGTCGGTGAACACGCGGTAGCGGTGCGCGCCGGCGGCGGCCTCGATGCGCGTCGCCAGCTGCTGCAGCTTGCCGCGCAGCACCTTGTGGTAATCGCGCCCGGTGGCGTAACGCGAAATGAAGGCGCGCGCGCCGTCATTGATCACGTCCCAGCTGTCGCGGGCCGCAGGCGGCGTGTAATCGAGACGCGCCAGGATCACCCGCGCCGTGCCCGGCACCAGATCGGCGGGTCGGCTGCGTTTCACGCCGTGGCGTGCCATATAATCCATGTCGCCATGCCAGCCGCGCGCCAGCCATTCCGCAAGACGCGGTTCGGCCTGCGACAGATCGCAGTCGGCAACGCCGATCTGGCTGAAACCGAGTTCGGCGCCCCAGCGGCCGATATCGCGCCGGAGCCCCGACCAATCAACCACTTTGTGAGCAGCGATCTCTTGCATACCCCGCATCATAAACGCAGGCTGCAACTGGCCACGGAGGAGGACACCCTCGCGCTGGGACGTGCGCTGGCGCCCCTGCTGGCGCCGGGCATGGTCATCCATCTGCGCGGGGATCTGGGTGCAGGCAAGACCACCCTGGTCCGCGGCGTGCTGCGGGGCCTCGGTTATGAGGGCCGGGTCAAAAGTCCGACCTTTACCCTGCTTGAACCTTATCAATTTTCTAGGTTATACTTGTATCACTTTGATTTTTATCGGTTCCTTGACCCGCGGGAACTGGAAGAGACGGGCTTCCGTGAGTACTTCAATGCGGAGTCCGTATGCCTGGTCGAGTGGCCGGAAAAAGCGCCCGACCTGCCAGCCGCGGATCTGCTGATGGATATGCGTGCCGAAGCGCAGGGCCGCAGCACTGAAATCACTGCGCACACGGAGGTTGGCCGGCGTTGTCTCGACAAGCTGACATACTGAGACCCGTCCTCTGCCGAACGGCATTCACCCCGTTTTTGCTGCGTCCTTTTTTGCTCTGCGCGCTTTTGCTCCGCGCGCTTTTGCTTCCCGTTTTGCCCTTGCTGCGCCTGCATCTGCAACGCCGGCTGTCATTCCTGGCCGCCTTCGCGATCTGCCTCCCTGCTTACGCCGCCGATGTGCTGGTCACCTCAACGCGGGTCTGGCCGGCGCCCGACTACACCCGCGTCACCATCGAATCGCAGCAACCGGTCAAACACACGCTGTTCAGCCTCGACAATCCGGACCGGCTGGTGCTCGACCTCGAAGACGTCTCGCTGAGCGCCGTGCTCAATGAGCTGGCCGGCAAGATCAGCGCCGATGACCCGTACATCAAAGGCGTGCGCGTCGGCCGTTTCAAGCCGGGCGTGGTGCGCCTGGTGTTTGACCTGAAGGCGCGGGTCAAGCCCGAAGTCTTTGCGCTGAAACCGGTTGCCGAATACGGCCACAGACTGGTGCTGGATGTCTATCCGCTGGAGCCGCCCGACCCCCTGCTCGCATTCCTGAAGAATCGCGAAGCTCCGGCGGCTGAGACGCCAGCCGCAGTCACCCCGGCCGTTCCGGAAGCCGTACCGCCACAGGCCATCGCCAAAAACGATCCTGTGCCGGCGGCAAAACCCGCGGCGCGCGCTGCACGTCCGCCTTCCGCGCGGCTGATCACCATCGCCATCGACGCCGGGCACGGCGGCGAGGACCCGGGTGCGCGCGGCCGCAAGGGCACGCTGGAAAAACACGTGACGCTGGAGATCGCGCAGAAACTGAAGGAACGCATCGACAGCGAGCCCAATATGCGCGCGGTGCTGACCCGCGACGGCGACTATTTCATCCCGCTGCACATGCGGGTGACCAAGGCGCGGCGGGTGCGTGCAGACCTTTTCGTTTCCATCCATGCCGACGCCTTCGTCAAGCCCTCCGCCAACGGCTCTTCGGTGTTTGCCCTGTCGGAACGCGGCGCCACTTCCGCCGCAGCGCGCTGGCTGGCCAAGCAGGAAAACGATGCCGACCTGATCGGCGGCGTCAACCTCGGCGTGCAGGACCCCTACCTCAAGCAGACACTGCTCGACCTGTCGCAGACCGCGTCGATCAATGACAGCCTGAAACTGGGCAAGGCGGTGCTGCAGGAAATGGGCGGCATCAACCGGCTGCACAAGAATCATGTCGAACAGGCGGGATTCGCCGTGCTGAAGGCGCCGGACATCCCCTCCATCCTGATCGAAACCGCATTCATCAGCAATCCGGACGAGGAAAAGAAACTGAAGAATCCGGCGTACCAGAACAAGATGGCGGATGCGATTTTCACCGGCATCAAGCGCTATTTCTCGAAAAATCCGCCGCTGGCGCCGGCCCAGGTCGCCACCACGCCCTGACCCGCGGAGGCGGCATTTACCCTGATTTTGCTCTAAGATAGCGCCGCCCAAGATGCGCGACCCAGCGCACGGGCCGGAGGAGATCGATGAAAAAAGCATGGACAGCCGCGCTGCTGCTGGTCCTGGTTGCAGGCTGCGCGACTGCGCCGCCGCAGGTCTACACGCTGCCGCAGGTCAGCGCCTTCTCCGGCAATCCACCGGGCGAAGCGCTGCCACAGGGCTGGCAGCCCTGGATACTGTCGCCTTTCAAGCGCCCGACCTCGTACCAGCTGGTCAGCCGCGAAGGCAAAACCGTCGTCAGCGCGCAGGCCCGCTCGTCCGCCTCGGGGCTGATACACCCCCTCGAGCTCAATCCCGAAAGCTATCCGCTGCTGCAATGGCGCTGGAAGGTTGATGAACTGATCAGCAAGGCCGACAACGCACAAAAGCACCTCGAGGACGCGCCGGCCCGGCTGATGGTCAGTTTTGAAGGCGACATGGAAAAACTGACCCCCGAAGACCGGCTGCTGTTCGACAATGTGCGCATCCTCACCGGCCAGCAGATGCCCTATGCCACGCTGATGTACATCTGGGGCAACCGTGCGCCGCGGGAAACCGTGATCCCCAACAAGCACACCTCGCGCGTACGCATGATCGTCGTTGAATCCGGTCGCGACCGGCTCGGCAGCTGGCAGGAAGTCACGCGCAATGTGGTGGCGGATTACCGCCGCGCCTTCGGCGAGGAACCGGGACGCATCACCGCCATCGGCATCATGACCGATACCGACAATACCGGCGGCAATGCGCACGCGTATTACGGCGACATCCTCTTCCGCAGCGCTGTACCGCAGCGGCAGATCGTCGCCACCGATTAAGCCCGTTCCGTGAAGTTCGCAAGGGCCGCGCTCGTCACCTGCACCGTCGTTGCGGCCGCCTGTTACCCTGCAGCCGGCTCGCTGGCGCAACAGCAGGCCGGGATGGCCAGCGAAATAAGCGGGCGGGATCCGGCGCTGGCCAGGGTCGTGAAGAGGCTGCAGGCGCTCGACGCGGAACTGACTGATGTCGCGATTGCCCGCCACGGCGAGTCGAAGGACCAGGCGCTGGCCGGACTCATGCGCAAGCGCGCGCAAGCGCTGTTCCGTCACGGGCGCGGCGATGGCGAACTCAGGCTCGTCATCCTCGCCGACGCCAAAAGCGCGGGCATCCTGTCGCTGCCCGCAGGCACCATCCTGATGACGGAAAAGTTCGCCCGGTCCCTGAAGGACGGGAACGAGCTTGCCGCCGTGCTGGGCCATGAAATAGGACACCTGCGGGGTCGCCACCTGGTTTTCAGACTGAAAACCGATGCGGCGACCGCTGAATGGCTGGATGCGAAGGAAAACGGCCGGCCCGGCGGTGGCGCAACGGGACGCATCCTCGACAGGATCATCGCCCTGCGATTCAACGAACAGGAAGAGGCTGCGGCGGAGGCCATCGCGACCCGCATCCTGTCCGAGGCCGGTTATGACCCGAAGCTGGCCCTGGCCGCGCACGGCGTAATGCACCGCACCGGCACGAAGGAAATGCTGGCCGCGCATCCGGGTACTGCCGAACCCGGCAAGGCAATGAACGAGGAAATCCGGAAAATGGCGCGGCAGTGGGAATTTACGCTGGAGCGCAAGGCAGTCGATTTGATCATCCGGCAACTGGGCGGCAACGCCGACCGCGGCGCGACCGCAAGGGTGCATAACGTTGATCTGATGCAGCAGGTCACCGTGTTCGCCATCGACGGCGCAGGCGAGCTCTATTCATTCAGCATCCATGTCGCAGCCGACACGGGCACGATCAACACCTTCATGCTGCCCAACGGAAATATCATCATTCCCGCGGGACTGCTGAACCAGTTGCGCAACGATGTTGAAGTTGCCGCGGTTCTGCGGCACATGGTGGGCCATGTGCTGGCGCGACACGGCGCCGCACAACTGGAAAAACTGGCGCAGGGACCGCAGGTGCTCGCCGGGAATGACCCACGGCCGGCGCGGATCGCGAAATTCGCCTCCGACATGAAATTCACCCGTGAAGAAGAACTCGAGGCCGACCGCCACGCGGCACGCGTGCTGCTCTACGGCGTGGCCGACAAGGATCCGCGCCCGCTGGCGAAAACAATGGACAGGCTGACGAAGGTCGTGCCCGGCTCCACGCCATCGGCCTTCGCGTCCGCCCACCCCGACCCCGGCAAACGCCTCGAAGTGATGCAGGCCGAAATCGAAAGGGTCAAGGACCTGACCGCGAAGAGCATGAACCGGAAGTAAGCAGACCGCTGCGGATCACTCCGTTCAGGCGCCGCCGCGTTCCTGCATGAGCGCCGCGAGCAGGCGATCAATGTCGGATTCGCTGTTGAAAAAACTCATCGAAACCCGGATCGCGCCGTCCTTGACGTTGACGATGACCCGGTGTTTTTCGCGCAGCTGATCCATCAAGCCGCCCGCCTCCGCAGCGGCAAAACTGACGATCTGCGCCCGCTCCGCCCAGGGCTCCGGCGTCAGCACCGGCAATCCCGCAGCCTTCAGCTGCGCCATGCAATAAGTCGACAGCCCGCGCACGCGCTCCTCGATATTCTGCAGACCGACCGACTCAATGAACACGGCGCTGTCGCGCAATACGCGCAGACCGAGGAAATTGGGATTGCCGCCCTCGAAACGGTGCGCGGTCCGCACGTAGTCAAACTGGCTTTTCAGGTGCGCGCTGGCCTGCGCCGAGCCTTTCGCCACCGGCGCCTTGAGAAAAGGCGCGCGGATTTCATCCAGCAGCGCTTCGCGGCAGTACAGCAGGCCCAGTCCGGTCAGTCCGAACAGGTTCTTGTGGCCGCCGATGGCGACCATGTCCGCACCCAGGCTGTCGAGCGGCGCGGCAAGCACGCCCGCAGCCTGCACTCCGTCCACCACCAGCTTTGCACCGTATTTGTGGCAGGCCGCTCCCAACTCCGGCAGGTTTACGCGAAACCCGTTGCCATAGGTGATGTAGGCCGTGGACACGACGCGGGTGCGGGCATCCATCTGCTCCAGAAACGCCTCCAGCGGCAGGCGGCCGGCGCGATTCTTTGCATAGCGGATTTCCACGCCGCGGCCCTCCCAGTGCTTCCACACCCAGACATTGGCGACATGCTCCATGTCGGTAAGCACGATGTTGTCGCCCGGCTGCAGGTCGAATGCGTGGGCCGCGATGTTGAGGCCTTCGGTGGTGTTCTTCGTGAACGCGATTTCAGCGGGCTTTGCTCCGAGCAGACGTGCCATGATGTCCCGCGTTTCCGCAACCTGGGCTGCAGACCAGGCTTCAGCGCCGGCGGTTTCCCGGATATCCCGGCAATAATCCTGCATCGCCAGTTCCTGGCAACGCGGCGGCACGGTCTTGCGCGCAGTATCGAGGTAGGTCCACTGCTTCAGCGTCGGAAACTCACTGCGGATCCGGGTCCAGTCGACTGCGTTCATGCGGTTTCCTTGTGTAGGCCAGTACGGTTTTTGCCGGGTTTTACCCTGGTCAGGCGCAATGGTAGTCGAATCCCGGCGGCATCCGGCACTCTTCCACGCGCGCTGCACCCCCGCTTTCACCGGATACGGGCAACTGCTAACCTGTCCGCGAATGCCTAGTGGGTCATGCGCTTGGGTCATGCACTTCCCCATCCTCCCGGGCATGGGAGTTGCTAGAGGACAACATGAAAACCATCCTGAAAGGAACCCTGTCCATGCGCCTGCTGTTGACCGCATTCTCCGCCCTGCTCACCCTGCCCGGCGCTCCTGCCGCACTCGCCGCCGATGCCGCCTATCCCGCCCGCCCGGTACGGCTGATCGTGCCCTATCCCCCCGGCGGCGGCTCCGACATCACCGGTCGCGCCATCGGCAACAAACTCACCGAATACCTCGGCCAGACCTTTGTCATCGACAACCGTCCCGGCGCCACCGGCCTGATCGGCACCATGATTGCCACCCGCGCACCGGCCGATGGCTACACCATCATCCTTGCCGACGCGCCGCACACCATCAACTCGCTGGTCTACGCCAAGTCGCCTTACGACGCGATCCGCGATTTCACGCCGCTGAACCTGGTGGCGACCTCGCCGCAGGCGCTGCTGGCCAATCCCAAGTTCAGCGCCAATACACTGAAGGAATTGCTGGCGATGCCGAAAGCACAAACCGAGAAGCTGGCCATGGGCAGCAGCGGCCAGGCCAGCGGTCCGCACCTGGTTTATGAATGGATGCGCCTCAAGACCGGGCTGTCCCTGAACCACGTACCCTACAAAGGCGGCGGTCCGTCGCTGGCCGATGCGGCGGCCGGACAGATTCCGCTGGTGATGAACGCGGTGCCCGCCGCCATGCCTTTCGTCAAGACAGGACGGCTGAAAGTACTCGCCATCACCAGCCCCAAACGCCACCCGCTGCTGCCGGACACCCAGACCTTTGTTGAAGCCGGGATCAAGGACTTTGTCACCTTCCAGTGGTACGGCATGCTCGGACCGGAGGGGTTGCCGAAAAACATTGTCACCACGCTGAACCAGTCGATCAACAAGGCACTCGATGCGCCGGACGTCAAGGAGCGTTTTGCGGCGCTGACGTTTGATACGAGCATTGGCAGCCCGGAGGATTTCCGCAAACTGCTGGTGTCGGAAGACCAGCGCTGGAAGGACGTGCTGAAGCAGGTCAAGATCCGCCTCGACTGAAAAGGAAATCATCCATGAATCGCCACCTGCTTATTGCCGCGTTCACCGCCACGCTCATGCCGTCCATGGCCGTCAACGCAGCCGAACAATATCCGTCACGCCCGGTGCGGCTGGTCGTGCCCTACGCCCCTGGCGGCGGCTCCGACATCACCGGCAGGATGCTGGGCCAGAAACTCGGCGAAAGGCTGGGGCAGGTTTTCGTCATCGATACGCGCCCCGGCGCAGCCAGCCTGATCGGCACCGAGATCGTCGCCAAGGCCGCGGGAGACGGCTATACGCTGATTCTTGCCGACGTTCCCCACGCCATCAACGCAGTGACCTTCCCCAAACCGCCGTACGACCCGGTCAAGGATTTCGCGCCGATCATGCGCATTGCCACCACACCGCAAGTGCTGGCCGCCCACCCTTCATTCAAGGCCTCTTCACTGAAGGAACTGATCGCCATGCCGCGCGCGCAGACTGAAAAGTTCGCGATGGGCACCAGTGGCCAGGGCAGCTCGCCGCACATGAGCTACGAACTGCTGCGCATCAAGACCGGCCTCGTGCTCAATCATGTGCCATACAAAGGCGGCGGGCCCGCGATCAGCGATCTCGTTGCGAACCAGATCCCGCTCGCCTTCAACGGCGCGCCACCGATCATCCCGCATCTCAAAGCGGGGCGCCTGAAAGGTCTGGCCATGACCGCCGCAAACCGCCATCCGCTGCTGCCCGGCGTTCCGACCTTCGTCGAATCGGGCGTGCCGGATTTTGTCGTCGCCCACTGGTATGGCGTGCTCGCCTCGGGCGGTACGCCGCCGGCCATTGTCAAGCAGCTGCATCAGGAAATTGCACGTGCGCTGGAACAACCCGATGTCAAGGAACGCTTCGCAAGTTTGGCGCTGGATATCGCTCCGCTGGGCCCGGTGGAATTCGGCAAGATGATCGAAGCCGATGTCAAACGCTGGAAGGAAGTCGTCGCCAAATCCGGCATCAAATTCAACTGATCGCCATGAGCTATCTCACTCACATCGAAAATGCCGCCGGCCAGCGTCTGGATCCGGCGGTGACGCACAGCGCGCCGCCGGCAGAGCGGCTGCGCGCGCGTTACGACCTCGATCGCCTGCGCCGCGAGGTCGGGCGCGAATCCATCGCCAGCGGTCCGGCCAGCCTCTGGCGCTACGCGCCGCTGCTCCCGGTCGCGCGGCCGGAAAATGCGGTGTCGCTCAATGAAGGCTGGACGCCTTTGCTGCGGACGCCAAGACTGGCCCGCGTTTTGGGCATGAAACAACTGATGGTCAAGGACGAGGGTCGCAACCCCAGCGGCACCTTCAAGGACCGTGGCGCCAGCGTGGCGGTGTCGCGATACCTGGAGCTGGGCGTAAAAACCGTTTCGCACAACAGCTCCGGCAACGCCGGCGGCTCATGGAGCCTGTATGCCGCGCGCGCCGGCATCACCTGCGTCAATCTGCTGCCGACGGACGCGCAACCCGCGAGCCGCCAGCATTGCCGCGCCAGCGGACAACCGACCTTTCTGCTCGAGAACTGGCACGACGGCGGACGGCTGGTCGCCGAGGCCTGCGAAAAAAACGGCTGGCTCAACATCTGCACGCTGCGCGAACCGTACCGGCTCGAAGGCAAGAAAACCATGGGCCTCGAAATCGCCGAGCAACTGGGCTGGCGCATGCCGGATGCCGTCGTCTATCCGATGGGCGGCGGCCTCGGCGCCATCGCGGTGTTCAAGGCATTCGAGGAACTGCTGCAACTCGGCTGGATCAAGGGCCGGTTGCCGCGGCTCTACATCACCCAATACGAAGGCTGCGCACCACTGGTCAAAGCCTGGGACGAGGGCCGTGATGAATGTACGCCCTGGGGCAAAATCGATATTCCGCCGGGCGGCCTGAAGTCGCCCAACCCGCCGGGCGGGCCTGCAGTGCTCGAACTGATCCGCAGACATGGCGGCGGCGCGGTCACCGCCACTGCCGACGAAGCGCTGGCCGCGGTCGATGAAATGACGCGTGAGGAAGGGCTGTTCCCCTGTCCCGAAAGCGCGACGGTGCTGGTCGGACTGCGCAAGGCCATCGCCAAAGGCTGGATCAGGACCGACGAGGAAGTGGTGCTGATCAGCACGGGCTCGGCATTGAAATCGATACCGACGCTGGCAGCACCGCGTTTTGCGACTGTGACCGTCAGCTCAGAAATGCACATCTGAATACAACCTGGCTGCAAACAAAAAAAGGCCGCAGTCGCGGCCTTTTTTCATCTGCGAGGCATCACTGCACTCGCCCGTGCAATCAGGTCTTCAATGCCACCAGCACCTCATCCAGCATTTTTTTCGCATCGCCGAAGAGCATTCGATTATTTTCTTTATAAAACAATGGGTTATCAACTCCCGCGTAACCTGAAGCCATGCTGCGCTTCATCACGATTGAAGTCCTGGCCTTCCACACCTCCAGCACCGGCATGCCGGCGATGGGGCTGCCCGGATCTTCCTGCGCCGCCGGATTGACGATGTCATTGGCGCCGATGACCATCGCGACGTCAGTATCGGGGAAATCTTCGTTCAGTTCGTCCATTTCCATCACGATGTCGTACGGCACCTTGGCCTCGGCGAGCAGTACGTTCATGTGTCCGGGCATGCGGCCCGCCACCGGATGGATGCCGAAACGCACATTGACGCCCTTCTCGCGCAGCAGCTTGGTGATTTCAAAAACCGTGTGCTGCGCCTGCGCCACCGCCATGCCATAACCCGGAACGATGATCACGTTCTTCGCATCACGCAGCATTTCCGCAGTCTCGCCGGCGCTGACCGACACCACTTCGCCCGCGGGCTGCGCCTCGCCTGCAGTCTTTGCCGGCGCGCCACCGCCGGTGCCGAAGCCGCCGGCAATGACGCTGATGAAATTGCGGTTCATCGCCTTGCACATGATGTAG